>JBFJTV010000017.1:0-14086 GCA_041625075.1 Candidatus Polarisedimenticolaceae bacterium
CCCGAGCGACACACCCCACGACGATATGGACGATCCGCCGATGACCCACAAACAGTACGGGCCCTGACCCCACCCGGCGATCTCTGGGGCTGTTCTTGATCACCACGAAACGGAGCAGCCCCTGAATCGCCCCCCCGGGCACTCGCTGGATGACGTCGAACCGGTAGTTGCCCGGCGCCAGTTGCTTGAGGCCCTCGGCGACGACGGCCATGTACTGGTACTGGCGTGGGGCGCGGACGATGGGTGCCGCCACCCGCGTCCGTGTGGGCAGCTCGAAGATCGTCCGGCTCCCCCTGGTGACCCGGGTCAGACCGTACCGACGCAACCAGCCGGCCGCGAGCATGCGACGTACACCAATCGTCGTGCCTGGGTCCACGTAGTCGACGTACAGCCTGACCGACGACGGCAGGGGCCTGCGGACGACATCGAGGTCCAGGTTGGTCATCAGGTTCGTCGCGTGTCCGACGATGAAGAGCACCGCGGCGTCGCTGGCCCCGGTCGCGTCGACGATCGTGATGTTGCGCTGACAGACGTTGTTGATATCGGACGTCAGGTTTCCCGAGGGCGGCGGACCGTCATGCGGGGTCACGTCCACGAGCAGGCACGAATCGGCCCAGGAGTAAGTGACCCCGTCGATGGTTACCTCCTCCGGCGGGATGATCTCCTTGGGCCACTTCGAGTTCACGCGGATAGAGCCGCCTGCGGGTACGAGCTCGAGGATCGACTCGCCGATCAGGTAGGAGCCGGGGGCCATCTGATCGGGTGACGTCGGATTCTCGCTCGGAGTCACCACCGGGATGAAGTCGTCGGGATAGACGTACTGCGTCCCGGCCCAGCGTGTGATCAGCAGGCGGGCGTATACCTCTCCCGAGTCCTGTGCGCCGCGGTTGCGGATGTTCGCGTAGACCCAGTTGTCCTGTCCGCGGATCGGGTCCTGGTGCTCGGTCTTGGGTCCCGGGTCCAGGATGGGCCGGAGGTTACGCACCCAGACGTCCTCGGAGTACGGCGGAAGCGAAGGCACGTCACCGACATCGGTGGAGTTCTCCTTGATCCACGTATCGGCGACCGTGGTGTGATCCGCGCCGACGAGGTCATTGGCGTCGTCAACGGCATCGAGCGCGTTGATGCGGCCGTAGCCGTAATAGGGACTGTACTTCCCGCTCCAGTCGCCGTTGGGGAGGGGAGAACCGCCGGGCAAAGTGCGAACGGCGGTCTCGCGAAGAATGTCCCGGACCTGCACCCAGGTGAGGTCCGGGTTTCTTGAAAGCATCAGAGCGGCCAGCGCGGAGACCAGCGGAGCGGCCATCGAGGTGCCGGAACCATCGCTCTTGTAATCGTTGCCGCCGCCGTCGTGCCCGGGGATATTCCCGAACCCCACGCGATCGGTTGTGACGATAGGTTTGTCCGGGCCGGTGATCTTCTCTCCACTCGGCGCACAGACATCGAGCCCGTCGCCGAAATTCGAGTAGTCCGTCCGGATGTCGTAGGTGGCGTCCGTGCCCCCGGTCGTCGAGGCAGCCACGCCCAGCGTTCTCCGGTAGGCCGCGAGCGGTGCGCGAGAACTGACGTCATCGAGTTCGTTGCCCGCTGCGAAGACCATGATAGTGCCCCTCCCATCGCGACCGAAGGCTGCCACGAAGTCGAGAGCGTCCTTCATGATGGACGCGGGCACACCCCACCCCAGCTCGTAGCTGTTGTTGATGATGTCCGCACCCGGGGTCACCACGGGTGGAAGGACGTCCGTCGTCTCGTAGTCGATTCCGTCGGCCATCCAGCCCGGATCGAAACCTGCGGTCCAGATGAAAGCGTCGGCGTAGTCCGATTCGTCTCTGCCCTCGCCACGCATCAACGAGATGACACGGCAGTTCGGCGCGGCCCCGCTGATCCCCTCGCGCTGTTTGGCATACGGGGACACAGGGTTGTTGGCAAGGGCGGCGGCCACGCCACTGACCCACATCCCGTGCGGGAAGATGTTGCCGCCCACATCGGTGTTGCCGTAGGCCATGTCCGCGAAGTTGAAGAAGCGATCGACCTTGCTCTGACTGTCGCTCACGGTGCCGTCGAAGTCCGGGTGCAGCGGATCGGCGTACAGGTTCTCCGCGTCCGATTCCATCCCGCGATCCATGATCGCGATCAGGACGCTCGGGTCGCCGTAGGCCGTCGCCGAGTCGAACCCCTCGAGGCGTGCCCACGCCGCATCGAACTCCGCGTGGCCCATCGCCCACTGCTCCCCATACAGGAAGTCCTGGGGCGGGACCTGGGCATCGATGGCCGTCGTCACCAGATTGGGCTCCGCGTAAATCACCGCATTGGCATCGTTGCCGCGCAGCTGCTCGGCGATGTCCAGCAGCTCGAGACTGGCCGGGCCCGGACGATAGACGAGGAAGGCGTTCTGGGCGTAGGGAATCGCGCGAATCTTGCGAAGGCCGAACTGCTCGAGAATCGCGTCGCTCATCAAATCGGAGACGTGAGGATCGAACTTGACGACCAGCTCGTTGGTCAGAAATGAGAGTGCGTTTCCCTGGAAACGGATCGCGGGCCCCGCGCGGCGTATTAGCGGATGCGTCTCGAATTCCGCAAGGTTCAAAAGGTCGTCCATCGCCGCCTTGAAGACCCTCGCGCGCTCGTCGCGAACGGTCTGCGGAACCTGGACCGGCCCGAAGCCGAGCCGACCCGCGAACTCGTTGAGATCTTTTTCCTCCTCCTCGGTGGGGTGCTTGGTCAAAGCGACCCCGATGAGACCGGGGAGCGGCTTGAAGGGGATACGAACGCTGCCGCGATGGAAGAACGGCGTTCCGGGAGGTGCCAGATAGAACACCTCGTAGTTGTGACCGACGGTCAAGACGATCTCGCGTTCTTCTTCGAAGAGCCGGGGAGCCTCGACGAGCAGGCGGTACTCGTCCGGCGGATGCCCCTCGGTGTAGTAGACCCGGCGATCGGGGTCGTAGATCAGCCGTGTCGGTCCGCGGCGACTCGAGATCAGCGTGACCGTGGCCCTGGGAAGCGCCGTCCCGCTGTACATCCGCACGGAAACCACCAGCCGCGTGTCCGCGTGCATTCCCGCTCTCCTCTCTTCACGGCGGGCCCGACTGGTTTTTCGGGGGGCGGACGGTGCCTGCGCGTAAGTCGGTGAGTCGCTGTTGGTTGTGTCTCTCTGTCACAATCCTACCCGAGTTCGGGGGCGGGCGTCAATCGAGGCGAGATCGACTTGGAGAACGCGCCCGCTGCCGGTATCCTTCACGCAACCGATGAGCTTGCCTGCAGGAACCCGCCTCGGACCCTACGAGATCCTCGACGCCGTTGGCGCCGGGGGGATGGGTGAGGTCTACCGCGCGCAGGACACGCGGCTCGATCGCGTCGTTGCGATCAAGATTCTCCCGGCGGGCCTGTCGGGTGACGATGCGGCGCGCCAGCGGCTCGATCGCGAAGCCAAGGCGGTCTCGCGTCTCTCGCATCCGCACATCTGCGCGCTCTACGACGTCGGTCACGAGGACGGCAAGGACTTCCTCGTCATGGAATACCTCGAGGGCGAGACCCTCGGGGACCGGGTCGCCAAGGGTGCGCTGCCGCCCGACGACACCCTGAAGTACGCGATCCAGGTCGCCGACGCGCTCGACAAGGCGCACCGTGAAGGTGTGATCCACCGCGATCTCAAGCCCGGCAACATCATGCTGACGAAGGAAGGCGCCAAGCTGCTCGACTTCGGGCTCGCTAAGGCCGCGATTCCCCTGACCGGTGACAACACGATGGCGGCATCTCCCACGATGACGACGCCGTTGACCGTCGAGGGTCAGATCGTCGGAACCTTCCAGTACATGTCACCGGAGGCGCTCGAAGGAAAGGAAGCCGACGCGCGCAGCGACATCTTCGCGTTCGGCGCCGTGCTCTACGAGATGGCCACGGGCCACAAGGCCTTCGAGGGCCCGACCCAGGCGAGCCTGATCGCGTCGATCCTGAAGGAAGAGCCGCGCCCGATCTCGACCGTGCAGCCGCTCGCCTCGCCGGCGCTCGACCGTCTGGTGCAAACGTGTCTCGCCAAGGACCCCGACGAGCGCCGGCAATCGATGCACGACGTCCTGCTCGAGCTCAAGTTCATCGCCGAGGCCGGCTCGCAGGCGGGTGTCCCGGCACCGGTCGCGGCACGGCGAAAGACGCGGTCACGGTTGGCCTGGACGATGGCGACGGTCTTTGCCCTCGCAACGGCAGCGCTGGCGATCGTGGCCTGGCAACTCTCGTCACGCCCCGAGACCGTCGTACGTGCCTACATCCCG
The DNA here is from genome assembly GCA_041625075.1 of Candidatus Polarisedimenticolaceae bacterium. Classification (GTDB taxonomy): domain Bacteria; phylum Acidobacteriota; class Polarisedimenticolia; order Polarisedimenticolales; family Polarisedimenticolaceae; genus JBFJTV01. The sequence continues at coordinate 4,272 of JBFJTV010000017.1, forward strand.
CCGCCTCCCGGCACCGTCTATGCATTGACGGGTGCACAGCCCGGCCCCGCCGCCATCTCGCCGGACGGAACCAAGATCGCCTTTGTCGCTCAGGACCAAGCCGGCGACCGCATGCTGTGGGTTCGCAACCTCGACGCGTTGACGGGTCAGCCCCTGGCCGGGACCGAAGCCGCCATCTACCCGTTCTGGTCCCCCGACGGCGAGACCATCGGGTTCTTTTCACAAGGCAAGCTCAGGAAGATCGACGCCTCCGGAGGTCCCGTGCTGTCGCTCTGCGATGCCACTAACGGCAAGGGCGGCACGTGGAACTCCGATGGAGTGATTCTTTTCGCCCCCGATCACCTGTCGCCGATCCACAGAGTTGCTGCGGCCGGAGGCGAGGCCGTCCCGGTCACCGAGTTCAACGAGGAGCGCAAGGACAACAGCCATCGTTTCCCGTGGTTTCTCCCGGACGGGAAGCACTTCCTGTACTTCGCGCGCGCGGGAGGGGGGCAGCGAACCGCCGACGAGAGCTCCGTCATGGTCGGGTCGCTGGGAGACGATCCCGACAAACGACTCATGGCCAATCTATCGAGCGCGTTCTACGCCTCGGGTCATCTGTTGTTCGAGCGTGAGAGCGCGCTGATGGCGCAGCCTTTCGATCCCGACGCCCTGCAGACGACCGGCGACGCCTTCCCGATCGCCGACGAGGTCCTCGATCTCTCGGGCGCTGCTCGCAGCGTCTTCTCGGTGTCGGCCAACGGGATTCTGATCTACCAGTCCAGCGGGAACAGTGCCGAGTTCAGGCTCGTCTGGGTCGATGAAGAGGGTCACGAGATCGGCGAGCTCGGAGAACCGGCCAATTACGACGACATCGCTTTGTCACCCGACGAAAAGATGGTCGCCGTCTCGATATTCGATGCCGATCAAGGGGCCGCGGATCTGTGGCTGTACGATGTCGAGCGCGGGATCCGTACGCGGTTTACCTTCGATCCCGGCAACGACACCGATCCCATCTGGTCACCGGACGGGACGCGCGTTGTTTTCTCCTCGCGGCGGGAGGGGGCGCGGGATCTGTACGTCAACGCGGTGGGTGGCGGCGAGACCGAGCAGCTGCTCTTCGAAAACGACCAGAACAAGGTTCCGACTGACTGGTCGGGGGACGGGAAGCACATCATCTACCAGAGCGCCGGCGACATCTGGGCACTCCCCATGGGTGAGGGGAGTGAACCCTTCGTTGTCATCCAGTCGCAGTTCGTCGAGATCCAGGCCACGCTCTCGCCCGACGGGAACTGGATCTCATACTCGTCGAACGAGTCGGGAGAGTTCGAGACCTACGTGACGTCGTTTCCGAACCCGGGCCGGAAGTGGCAGGTGTCGAAGGACGGCGGTTTCAACGCCGGGTGGCGGGCCGACGGGGGCGAGCTATTCTACCTGTCGAACGACACGGTCACGGCGACGCAGATCGAGACCGCAGGCTCTTCGCTTCGGATCGGAGCAACCCGGGAGCTCTTCACCGTCGGAATTGCCGAGGGAGGCGACATGACGGCCGACGGGAAGAGAGCGCTCCTCGTGATCCCGGTCGGCGGCCGGGAGATCGTGCCGTTGACGCTCGTCGTCAACTGGCCCGGCGATCTCGAATAGCGCACATCGCCCACCTCTCCGCTGGCCCAGGACATGTCTTCACGCAGGTCGTCGGCTGCCGAGCCTCTTTGTTCTCGGAGCTCGAAACCCGCCTGGCCTCGACGCGGTAGCACGCTCTAGAACCCCGGGACGCCCTCGGCGAGCATGACATTTCGGGCCTCCTGGACCGTTGCCAACATGACGTGCGAGCCGTCCGGCGAGACATCGAACGACTCGGTGATGTTGTGTTCGAAGAAGCCTGCAAGCGGACGGCGGGTCGACGAGGTGTCGCGTCCTGGTGCGAACTCTTGAACAAAGACCCCGGTGCGCCCCCGCTCGTCGAGTCCGACAAACGCGATGGCGTCGCCACCGGGCATCCACCGACCGCGTCCGTAGGTCACGTTGGGCGAATTCGCTGTGAACACGACCTCGATACGAAAGTCCACCAACTCACCGGAAGGAACTTCGACGACCCGTAGCATGGCCGGCTTCGGCAACGCGCTCTGCACGAACAGCGCATACTTGCCGTCGGGCGATATCTGAGGAACGACGTGGTTACCGGTCGCGAGCCTTGTAGCTTCCGAGCCGTCGGGTCGGATTCGGAAAACACCCAGATGCTCCACGTTGCCGCTGAAGTACACGATCCACTCGCCGTCGGCGGTCATGGTGGGATTCTCGGCGTCGACGCCGTCGCGGGTGATCTGCCGCGGATCGCTCCCGTCGGCGTTCGCCATCCAGACCTCGAGATTGCCGCCGCGGTCCGAGCTCCACAGCAGATGCCCGCCGTCCGGAGTGAACGCCGGGTCCCAGTCCTGTGCGACGTCGTCGGTCAGCTGGGTCAATCCGCCATCTTCGAGATCGAGCAGCCACAGATCGAGGTTCCCGGCGCGGTTCGACGAGAACACCACCGTGCGTCCGTCGGGCGAGTACGCGGGCTGGCGGTCGGCCGCCGTTCCGCGCGTGCGGCCGCGGACGGCCCCGTCGCTCAAAGCCACCTCGGCCAGGGTCTCGCGCTGCTCGTAGGTGTCGAACAGGAGCCGCCCGTCGCCAAGCGCCGAGAACCGGGTGCTACCGGCTTCCGATCCCCGAAACGGGAACAGCCCGTCCCACCAAAACAGCGTTTCGTCCGTGCCATCTTCGACGCCGAACCGTGCGACGCGGGCCGGTACACCCGACACGTTGCCGATGGTGTTGCCGACCGACGCCAAAACGACACTCGACCCATCCGGAGACCATGCTCCGATCGACACCATGGTCGTGCCGCCGCCCGGCCCGACCTCGCGGACGCTTCCGTCGTCCAGGCCGACGATCAGCGCCTGCCAGCCGGTGGCGCCTCCGGTCGGAGAGTTCCTCGTCACGAGCAGGCCCCGGCCGTCCGGAGACCAACGGATGCCACGGAGAATCCAGTTGTCGAGCGACAGCAGAATCCGCTCCGGCCCGCCGTCGATGCCGACCGTTCCCACGATGGACACGGGTCCTTCATCGGTCGTCTTGGCCCGAACAAACGCGATCTCGCTTCCGTCGGGGGACCAACAGGCTTCAAAAACGTCGTCGGCGATCCGTCTGGGCTGACCCCCGACCAGGCCGACGCGGTAAGCCGAGCGCGTGGAGCCGTCGTCACGCACGAACAACAGGGACGATCCGTCCGGTGAGAACCGTGGGAAGCTGTCAGACCCCTCGGTTAGCGGCTGCTCACCCCCTCCGGCAAGTTGCTTCAGCCAGATTCGCGACGTCCCTCCGCGTGTCGAGGCAAAGGCCACCAGCTTCCCGTCGGGCGACGCCGTCGGCGTGAAGTCGGTTCCGCCAAAGGTCAACGAGCGCACTCGGACAGGCTCCGTGGATTCCGGTGTCGGGGCGAGCTTGAGCCCCGCGATGCCGCCGACGAGAGCCGCGACGATGACAAAGACTGCGGCGATCAGCCAGCCACGTTGGGACGGGGCAACGGGCGCTACTTCGGTCTCAACGGAGTCGTCGTGCGAATCCTCAAGCTCGATTCTCGCGTCACCGATCGCCTGCAAGCGCTCCTTCGGATTCTTGGCGAGACAACGTCGCACGACGCGACGGACCGATGCCGGCAAACCGCCGGGTAGCGCATCCAGGTCCGGTTCCTTCGAGACGACCGCGGCGAGAATGTCGGTGACCGTCCCACCACGAAACGCTCCCTTCCCCGTCAACATCTCGAACAGCACGCAGCCGAATGCCCAGATGTCGGCGCGCCGGTCGACGGGCTGGCCGCGGGCCTGCTCGGGACTCATGTAGGCCGCGGTTCCGAGAATGACGCCCGCGACGGTGCCGGCCGTCGTCACCGTGGGGGAGAGCGACGGGTCCGTTTCCCGAGGCGAGCCGTCGGGGGCCAGCGCCTTGGCGAGCCCGAAGTCGAGGACCTTGATCTTGCCGTCGGGTGTCCGCAGGACGTTGGCGGGCTTGAGATCGCGGTGAACGACCCCCTGCTCGTGCGCGGCCTCGAGCGCCTCGGCAATCGCCGTCGCGATGTCGACGGCCTCCCTAACGGGAAGCGGCCCGGCGACGAGATGCTTGGCGAGGTCCTCGCCGGGGACCCACTCCATCGCCAGGAAACGCACGCCGCCGTCCTCGTGGAGTCCGTAGACGGCGGCGATGTTGGGGTGGTTCAGCGACGCGAGCAGCTTGGCCTCGCGCTCGAAGCGATCCAGAGCGTCGACGGTCGAGGGCGAGCTGGCTCCGGAGACCTGCGCCCACTCCGGCAAGACCTTGATCGCCACCTCGCGGTCGAGCGTGGTGTCGACGGCTTTCCAGACGACGCCCATCCCGCCCTGGCCGATCTTCTCGATCAGTCGGTAGTGCAGCAGATTCCGCCCGGGCTCGAGAATCGATCCACCTCCTCGAAAGAAAAGATTCTACTCCAGGACGGAGTGGTCATAATGGTTGCCGGCAGAACGGCCAGGAGTGCGTCCCATGAAGAGAACCTTCCACTGTCTCGTGTGTGCCGGCATCGTTTTGCTGCTTTTGCAGGCCGCCGTTACCAAGGCGGCCGAAAAGCCGGCCGAGGCGGCCATCGAATCAAGCGTTGTGAAGATCATCGTTCGCGGCAATCAACCCGACCTCACTTCGCCCTGGCAGAAGCTCGGTGTCGAGAGCTACTCGGGTTCCGGTGTGATCATCGAAGGTCGTCGGATACTCACGAATGCGCATGTCGTCGAGGACGCCGTCAGCATCGAGATCAAGAGGGCCGGGACCAGCAAGCGGTACCACGGGACCGTCGCCCACATCGCCCACGATTGCGACCTTGCCCTGATCGAGTCTCGCGAGCCGGATCTGTTCGACGGGGTCACGCCGGCGCCGTTGGGCGAGTTGCCACGCGTTCGGGACACGGTTCAGGTTTACGGGTTCCCCCTCGGTGGGGAAAAGCTGTCGATTACCTCCGGCATCGTCTCGCGGATCGAGGTCAGCAACTACGCGCACTCGTTCGAGGACCTCCTTCTTGCCCAGGTCGATGCGGCCATCAACGCGGGCAACAGCGGCGGGCCCGTCGTTGCGGACGGGCGCGTGGTCGGTATCGCGGTACAGGTCGAAGCGGAAGGGGAGAACATCGGGTACATGGTGCCCGACCCTGTCATCAGAAGATTCGTCAAAGATGTTGCCGACGGTCGCTACGACGGGGTCCCCAAGATCGGCGTCGAGTTCCAGGCGCTCGAGAGCGCCGCGCACCGTGTCTCGTTGGGGATGACCGAAAACCAGACCGGCGCGCTCGCGACTCGCATCGATTACGGAAGTCCCGGCGATGAGGTGCTCGAACCCGAGGACGTGCTCCTATCGATCGGTGGAGCCGAGGTGGCCAACGATCTCACCGTGGACAGGCCCGGGATCGGAAGGGTTCACCTGTTGGACGTGTACAAGTCGATGCAGATCGGTGACCGCGTCGAGCTATCGATTCTCCGCAACGGGAAGACGTTGGAACGCGAGATCGTGCTTGCACCGCACCGGTACCTCGTTCCCGGCCGCCGTCCGCAGAGGCAACCCCGATACCTGGTCTTTGGCGGGTTGGTTTTTCAGCCGCTCACGATCGAGTACTTGCTCTACTTCGAGGACCCGCCCCCGGACCTCGTCAATTACGCCATCTACCAGAACGTCGTGACGAAGGAGCGTAGTGAAATCGTCTTTCTCCAGACCGTCCTGCCGCACGAGGTCAATCGGGGGTTCCACGACTGGGCCGATCAGGTCATCGCGACGGTTAACGGGAAGGTGCCGCGGAACATGGCGCACCTCGCCCGGATCATCGACGACGCCGAAGGCGATTGGCTTCGGGTCGTTACGGAGATTGGCGTGTACATCACGCTGGACCTGAAGAAGGCCCGTGCAGCCCAGCAGGAGGTTTTGGCGGAGTACGGCGTGCCCCGCGACCGGGTGCTGTCCGAATGACCCTAGGGGCGCAACGCCTCGATCACGCCTGACCGGAGAACGAAGCGATCTCGGGGGGGGCAGAGTGAAACACGCACGTTCCACCTAGATCTTCAGTCGACAACGGCTGCACGTCATCATGATGCCCTGGGGCCCTCCTTCGGACATCTGCCAGTCGTGGTCCGCGACCTCCCTTTCCGTCTGACAGCGTTCGCAGACGGAGAGCTTGAAGCACGGACGGTTGCGCTCGGCCGCCTCTTTCCAGTCGTGGCTCGCGTTGTCTTCGGAACCGCAACGCTTGCAGATCCCGCACTCGTCCAGATCGTGGCCCGCGACCTTGCATCGAAGAGAAGATCCCATTTTCACGCTCCCAGGGGAGCTTGAGCCTAGCGGTTCGGGGTTGTCTTGGCAACCTGGGAGAATCAGCTGTCGCAATCAGTCGCGCTTCAGCGTGAGCGGGGCGCCGTGGAGCTTGCCGGCGATCACTTTCAAGCGCTCGGTGGCACGGTCGTCGAGCTCGACCACCACGCTGCTCCGGTGCTCTTCTCCACTCTCGGTCTCGGCGAGCACGGCTTCCACCTCGTGGCGTCCGGGAGATGTCTCGATGACCGCCTCGAAGGTCTCTCCACCCGTCGCCGGCCGCAGCTTGTCGACGAACTTGGACAGGCTGTGGCGCTTGCCGGTAAAGGCCAGCTCACGACTGTAAACCTGCTCGCCGTCAATGAACAGTGTGAGCTCGCCGGCCTCGACCGTGCTTCTTCCGTGAAACTCGATGTAGGCCGGATCGGCTCTCAGCCAGGCCACCACCAACACGAGCAACACCAACAACCCCAAGCCAAGCGCTACCCGGCGTGAAACGCGGAATCTACGGGGTCGACGTACGTCCCCCGTGTCGTAACCGAGGGACCGGCCGAAGGGAAGATCGCTTTCGGGCGGCGCTTTCCCCGATCGCCGCGGCTCGATCACCGTTTTCTCGCCGGGCTCCGGCTCGTCGGTTCTCATTGCCTGTATCAACGCATCACGAAACGTCTCCCCGTCCATGAAGCGCTCTTCCGGAGGTTTCGCGAGTGCGCGATCGATGAACCTGCCGAATCCAGAGGGCAAGCCCGCGCGGTTGATCGGTAGAGGCGATCTGTGGGCGATCGAGTAGATGAGCGCGGGAAGATCGTCTCCCTCGAATGGAGCGCGACCCGAGAGCATCCGATAGAGGATGACGCCGAGCGAGAACAGGTCGGCGCGTCCGTCGACGGGCCCTCCACGAATCTGCTCGGGGGACATGTACCCGGGCGATCCGACCGCGGCACCCGACCGTGTCAGCTCCGATTCTCGCAAGCGCGCGACACCGAAATCGGCGAGCTTGACCCGACCGTCGCGCGAGCGAATGAGGATGTTCCCGGGTTTGACGTCGCGGTGCACGATTCCGGCAGCATGTGCCGCGTGTAGTGCATCGGCCACCTGCGAGGCGATGTCGCAGGCCTCGTCGAGATCGAGGCTCTTCCGCCGGCTCAGCACGTCATCGAGGCTTTCGCCCTCGACGTACTCCATCGTGATGAACGGAGTGCCGCCGTCGTCGTCTCGATCGACGTCGTAGACCGTCACGATGCCGGGGTGTGACAACGCGGCGGCCGCGCGCGCCTCGCGCTCGAACCGCTCCTGGAACTCCCGTTCCTGCTCGGCGGTCAACCCGGATGGCAGTGCGTAGGTCTTGAGGGCGACCCGGCGATCCAACCGCGTGTCGCGGGCGAGATAGACGATGCCCATCGCGCCTCGCCCGATCTCGGATTCGATCTCGTACCTTCCGATTCTCTTCGTCACGGCATCGAATATAGGGACCGGGGTCGCGGGACGGCAAGATCGCCGGAAGCCCCCGGGTAGAATCCGGCGCAGCCTACGGTCTTGCCGCGTGCGGCGAGGACGGGGTCCGCGACGTCCTGCACAACTTGCTGGCGGGGCTCGACTGGACCATGGCTCTCGCGGGCTGCGGCACCGTCGCCGATATCAGTCGCGGCACGATCGATCGTGCAACCGAAGCGAGAGTCGCTGGGTGACTGACTTCGGTCGCTCGGAAACGGGTCGACTCAATGAACGTGGCCGTGTTCGATCTCTTCTTCGCTGGCGTCGCGCACGTCGACGACACTGATATCGAAGCTCAGCACCATGCCAGCAAGGGGGTGGTTCGCATCGACCTTGACGTTGTCTCCGTCGACCTCGAGGACCGTGATCGTCCGAACCGAGCCGTCCTCGCCCTCGGAGCGAAAACTCTGCCCAGCCTCGACCTTGTCCACCCCCTGAAACAGGTTACGTGGGACCATCTGAATCAGCTCGTCCGCTCGCTGGCCGTAGGCCTCCTCGGGCTGAATCTCGACCTGAAACTCGTCTCCCGCCGACTTCCCCTCCAGTGCTTTCTCGAGACCCGGGACGATGTTCCGGGCACCGTGGAGATAGCGAAAGGGATCGGAACCGCTCGAGCTGTCGATTTCGGTGCCGTCCGGTCCGGTCAGTGTGTAGTGCATGGAAACGACGTGATTCTTGGCGACCTTCATTGGGCTCCTCTCGTGTTCGGGTGACCGGACACACTATCAGTTCGGGCGACCAAGTCCACCCGGGGCTCTGTCGGCCGGCCGAATAATCGCCGGCCCGGTGTTTACTAGAGGATGAATACGCGGCTAGCGTTGCGCTGCGCTGGAGGAATCGAATGACCAGTAGTGTTACCCCATTCAACTATCACTGCCCGAAGTGCGCCAACACTCTTTGCGACGTCGGCGAGCTTCGCGGGGCGGGCGGTTTCTGGAGCAAGATCTTCGACGTCCAGGGCGCGCGGTACAGCACCGTCACTTGCCGCAACTGCAAGTACACCGAGTTCTTCAAGGCCCCGACGAGCATGATGGGGAACATCTTCGACCTGTTCACGAACTGACCCCTGCAGTTGACGCGCGCTCGAAGTCAGGCGTATGGCAAGAACACTGCGGGTGGCTGGCGTCGTTCAAGTCTCAGAGCCGTTGATCAGATCGGCGATTTTCCGGTGTCCACGACGTTTTGCCCACTCGATCGGTCGAGCCCAATCCGGAACGGATGGTTTCGGCGCCGCCCCTTTCTTCAACAAGAACCGCACGAACTCCGTTTGACCGCAGCGCGCGGCCCAACCGAGCGGCGTCGATCGGTACTCCTCATCGACGGCGTCGAGGTCGGCACCGAACTCGAGAAACAGCTCGGCCTTCTCGATCTCGCCATGCGCCGCCATATGGTGCAGCGGCCTGACCTGCTGCCAGTTCGGGAGATTTGGGTCCATACCGTTTTCGAGCAGCAGACGGGCGAGCGCGGTGGAATCCCACAGATAGGTCTGGCAGAAGGTGACGACTGGCGGCACCTTCAGGCCGCGGTCGAGCAGTAGACGAAGCAGAGACTCGTGTCCCGCCTTGACACCGTGAGTGAACGCCGCAGCCAATCCGCCATCGCGAAACATCTCCGGGTTCGTATCGAGCAGTTCCGTGACCGCATCGATGTCGCCCTCCCAGACGCGCGCGGTGAGACGCACGCACCCGCCGTGTTGCCCGAGCAACGCGCCCATCTCCGCGTCCGCTGCAGCTTCGGTGGGCGTGCCGGACGATTCGACGTCGGCGTTTGGGTCGGCCCCAGCCTTCAACAAGAGCCCGGCGATCTCTCGATGACCGAAGTGCGATGCCGCCCACAGCGCGTAACCCCGCGGGCAGTCTTCGCCTTCCGGGAGATTCGGATCTGCCCCGGCGTCGAGCAACCATCCCACGATCGACGCGTGGTTTCGCTCCGCCGCGGCCGAAAGAGGTCGCTTGCCGCCGGATTCCTGGTCGTTGGCGAGA
>JBFJTV010000018.1:0-14036 GCA_041625075.1 Candidatus Polarisedimenticolaceae bacterium
CCGACCGGGGCCAGTCGCCAGACGATCGACTTCGACCGCTTCGTGGTCGCGGCTACGTTCGGCTGGTAACAACCGAGCCGGAGGTGGATCGATGAAGTACTGCATATCCCTTGCGGTTGTCGCGCTCCTCGCGCTGTTCGCCGTCGCCTGTGGCGGAACCGACGGGCTCGGCGACGTCACCGGTACGGCCGAGGTCAGCGCTCAGAACGTCCAGGACCGGATCTTCACCCCCTACTGCGCAACGATCGGTTGTCACGTGGGGCTCGGCGCGCCGATGGGTCTGGACCTGAGCAGTGGCCAGGCCTTTTCCCAGACTGTGGGTGTTCCCAGCGTGGAGGTCGCGCAGTATTTCCGGATCGATCCGTTCAACCCCTCGGATTCCTATCTGTACATGAAGGTCATTAACGACTCGCGCATCCTCGGAGACCAGATGCCCGCGGGTGGCAGACCTCCTCTCAGCTCGCAGAACCTCCAGCTGCTCGAGAACTGGATCGAGCAGGGCGCCAACCAGTAGAGGATCAAACAAGAAGGGCTCTGGGTTGAATATGAGAACGCGATTCCAGGGTGTGGGCGGCGACCGCGGCTCGCAGAAGAAGATGTTCTTCGCGAGCGTCGCGATTCACGTGGTCCTTCTCGGGGTGTTTCCTTTTCTCCTGACGAACTTCAGCAGCGACGAGCCCGAGGAGATCGAGGTCGTGTTCTACAAGCCGCCGGCCGAGCGCCCCGCGCCGGCGCCATTGCCGGAGCCCGAGCCCGAGCCCGAGCCGGAGCCGGAACCGGAACCGGTGGTCCAGCCGAAACCGGAGCCGCCCAAGCCCAAACCGGTGCCCCCGAAACCGGAGCGGAAGGCAGAGCCCAAGCCGGTGATCGCGAAGGCCGAGCCTCGGCCCGCGCCCAAGGCCGCTCCTCCGCCACCGCCGAAACCGAAGCCGCGGCCGGTGCGGACGAATGTTTTCACCGAAGCCCGTGCGGAAACCGTTGCGGTGAACACGCCCGAGAGAAAAACTCGGAGCGCGGGATTCAGCCAGCCCGAGGCCGAGCCGGTCCCGGCGCCACGGCGATCCCATCATCGCGCGGCCGCGCGGGTCGGAAATTTCGAGGTCGATGTCGAGCCGTCAAACGGCGCGCCCCCGCCCAAGAGCGACCGCATCGTCACGACCTCGACCTTCGCCGACGACACCGTCAAGGAAGCTCCGCGTGATGCCCGGCGCTCGACGGGAACGGTCCAGGCCACGGGCTTTGCCGTCGAGGCCGACCCTGCGCCCGTACCGGCGACCGCATCGAGGGGCACGACATCGGTGAGCACGGGTGGGTTTGGCGACACGGTCGCGACCGCCGAGGCGCCAAGACGGGAACGCGAGAAGAAGTCGGAGAATCCCGACACACCGGTGGAGATCGTCGCCAAACCGAAGCCCGAGTACACCGCCGAGGCGCGTGACCTCCACGTCGAGGGCGAGGTCGTCCTCCGGGTCGTCTTTGTCGCCAACGGCGAGCTTCGCGTGGTCGGCGTGGTCGAGGGTCTCGGCCACGGGCTGGACGAGGCGGCCGTGGATGCAGCACGCAAGATCGAGTTCAAACCTGCCCGACGCAACGGACAGCCGGTCGATTACTCGGCGGTCCTGCGCATCGTCTTTCAGTTGGCCTGATCCATCAACCGCGAGGGAGTGTCATGCGACAAGTTTCTTGGTTCGCCCGTCTTGCCTTTGCCGTGGCGCTGCTCGGCGCTGTCGGGACGGCATCGGCTGCGGAGCCCGCATCGAGCCTCGACCGGGTGCTCGACTCGATCGTCGCCAACGAGAAGGGCTTTCTGGGCCGTCTGCAGGAGTACCGCCCGCTGGTCGAGACCTATCTGCAATCGGTCAAGCCCGACGGAGTCAAGGGTTACGTACCGGTCAAGGACCGGTACTTCCTCGCGAGGCTCCGGCTCGACCCGTACAAGAGCAAGAAGAAGCCGCAGAACGGCGACCTGCTCGATATGTACCACTACTCGGCGTCCGCGAACCCCGATGGATTCGCGCGGATGCTGACGCTCGACGCCGCCTGGCTGAGCCGCGAGTACTACGACTTCGAGTTCGTCCGCCGCGAGTTTCTCGGCGAGGTCCGGACCCTGGTCTTCGAGGTGGTCCCGAAGCACATGAAGAACGCCAAGCAGGGGCGCTTCACGGGGCGGATCTGGGTCGAGGATCGCGAGTACAACATCGTCCGCTTCAACGGGGTCTACGGCTCGGTCTTCAAGACCAACCTGCACTTCGATAGCTGGCGGATGAACGTCGCGCCCGGGCTGTGGCTCCCCGCGTACGTCTACACCGAAGAGCCCGACCGTCCCGGTGGCGATCCCAAGGTCAAGCACAAGGGTCAGACGCGGATCTGGGGTTACGACGTCCGTCAGCGAAACTCCGAAGAAGAGTTCACCAAGGTCCTGGTCGAGGCCGATTTGACCGAGGACGAGACCGAGCAGCCGGGTCAGGTCTCCCCCGTCGAGAGCTTCCGCGCGTGGGAGCGCGAGGCCGAAGACAACGTGCTCCAGCGCCTGCACCGCGCCGGGTTACTCGCGCCCGAGGGTGAGATCAGCGAGGTCCTCGAGACGGTCGTCGCCAACCTCGAGGTAACCAACGATCTGAATATCTATCCGCCGGTGCGGTGTCGCGTGCTGCTGACCACGCCGCTCGAGTCTTTCACGGTCGGCCACACGATCGTGCTGAGCCGTGGTCTCGTGGACGTGCTGCCCGACGAGGCGAGCCTCGCGATGGTGCTGGCGCACGAGATGGGACACATCCTGAGCGGTCATCGGCTCGACACGAAGTACGCGTTCAGCGATCACATGCTCATCGACGACAAGGCGGCGCTCGAGACGTTCGAGTTCGAGCGTGATGCCGACGAGGAGCGGATGGCCGACGCCAAGGCGGTCGAGCTGCTGCAGAATTCTCCCTACAAGGACAAGCTCGAGAATGCCGGGCTGTTCCTCAAGGAGCTCGCGGCGAACAGCCAGCGTCTTTCGACGCTGATCCAGCCGCACTTCGGCAACCGCATGGCGATGGGTGAGCGGCTCGGCTCGCTGGCGCCGATCGTCAACGCCGCGCCCGATCTCGATGCGGCCAAGCTCGAGCAGATCTCCGCACTGCCCCTCGGCGGTCGCGTCAAGGTCGATCCGTGGACCGCGCGTTGCGAGCTAATGAAGAACACGCGCGTGGCACTGTTGTCGTCGCGCGAGAAGATGCCGTTCCAGGTGACGCCGCTGATGCCGTACCTCATGCGTTACGACGACGGCAGGAATCGGGCGCAGGGGGTACCGAAGACAACTGCCCCCGAGGGGACGCCCACCAGCCACGCCCCGAGCGGGAGCCGTGGAACCGTGGTGACCGAGAGGGTGGACCCCCGGTAACGGGGTCGGGATCAAGGATCAAAGGAGTACGTCATGAATTTCGGAGAGATGCTGGGCAGCATGGGGATCGTGGGGCTGGCCGTGATGGTCTGCCTGCTCGGGCTGTCCCTTTATTCCGTCACCGTGATTCTCGATAAGTTCCGGCGCTTCCGCGCGGCGGCCAACCAGTCGGTCACGTTCTTGCCGGCCTACGGCAAGTGTCTCAAGGAAGGCAAGCTGCAGGACATCGTGCACATGGCCGAGCGTCACCGGAAGTCGCACGTCGCGCAGGTCGTGGGCGCGGGCATCATGGAGTTCTCGGACGCCGGGAACGCGGGTGGTGACGCGGGCGCGCGGGTGGAGATGGTGTCGCGTGCGCTCGAGCGCTCGACCGCGATGACGATCGCCGACATGAAGAAGGGCCTCGGCGCGCTCGCCACGATCGGCTCGACCGCTCCGTTTATCGGACTGTTCGGCACGGTCGTGGGTATCGTTCACGCGTTCAAGGGCATCGCCTCTTCCGGTTCGGGCGGTGTGGCCGCGGTCTCGGGCGGCATCGCCGAGGCGCTGATCGCCACGGCGCTCGGCATTCTCGTCGCGATCCCGGCGGTGATGGCGTTCAACTACTTCGTCTCGACGCTCGAGCGCTTCCACGTCGAGATGGACAACATTTCGGCCGAGTTGGTCGACTTCTTCCAAAAAAGAATGCGGGTCTCCCATGCCGCGAGTCGTTAAGGACGAGAAGGTTCAATCGGGCATCAACGTCACCCCGCTGGTGGACGTGGTGCTCGTGCTGCTGATCATCTTCATGATCGTGGCGCCGCAGCTCGAGTCAGACGCGTCGGTCGATCTCCCGAAGACCGACCGGCCCGATCTGAAGCCGGATGACGGCCAGCAGATCGTGGTAACCATCCAGCCGGGCGGGACACTGTGGATCGATGACGAGGAGACGACCGAGCGAGAGTTTCCTCAGAAGATGATCGAGGCCGCTACGGGACGCGAGGACTGGAAGGTCGTCATCAAGGGTGACGCGCGGCTGACCTTTGGCGAGGTCCAGCGCACGATGTTCGCGATCGAGCACGCGGGCTTTGCCGACGTCGGGTTGATCACCGAGCGCCGCGAAGACTCGTGAGGGATTGAACGATGGCCATGAACGTCGGAGGGGACGGCAACTACGCGTCCGAGATCAACGTCACGCCACTGGTGGACGTCGTTCTCGTGCTGCTGATCATCTTCATGATGATCGTGCCGATCATGCTCAAGGGTTACGACGTCGACGTCCCGGGCGAGAAGGCGATGGCGCCCCCGGATGAAAAGCGTGTCGAGCAGATCGTATTGACGATCGATCTGAAGGCGTGCCCGATGACCGAGCCGGTCGAGGGCGGGGGTCTCCCGACCGATTGCACCGTCCGCTTGAACCGCGAGGCGGTCCCCGTCGCGACGCTCGCGACGCGGCTCGAGGAGACCTATGCGGACCGCATGGGCGACGACCGCGTTCTGTTTCTCGCAGCGCACGACCACCTCAACTACGAGGGCGTCATGCGGATCCTCGACTTCGCCAAGTCCAACGTCGCCGACCTCAAGATCGGCTTGGTGACGGTGAAGTAGGGGACTTGGGCAGCAGGCATGCAGTCCGTATTGTCGCCAGGGAGGACTCAACGTGAGGACGAAAATGGATCCCGAAGGGGCTGACTGCAAAGACACGATCGGAGGCGGTTCGCGGACACGGTGGTCTTCTGCGATGCGACGATTGCTCTCCTTCCGGATCGGTCCGACGCTACTGAGTTTCTTTCTGTGCGTTTTCGGCACCGTGGTGGCCGGTGGGATCCCCGACGCCTACGAGGCCGATGACGACTCGACCCAGGCGACCCCGATGGGGCACGACACGACATCGCAACTGCGCTCGATCCACGTCGTGACCGATCAGGACTGGATCAGCTTCACGCTCGCCGAGTCCTCCCTCGTCACGGTGGAGACATCGGGACCCTCGGGCGACACCCGAATGTGGCTTTACGACGACACGCTGACCGAGCTGAGCTTCGATGAGAACAGCGGCTCCGATTCCCACGCGAGGATCGAACGCACGATCAGCGATCCGCTCGCGGCGGGGCTTTACTTCGTCCGGGTGGATGAATCCGGAAACGACGCGACCATACCCGAGTACTACATCACGCTGAGCGTAGCGCCCGTGGCTCCCACGATCAGGGTCGAGCCGCTGAACCTGGATTTTGGTCCCGGCAACGCCCAGTCGTCGCCCGCGGCGATGGTCGCGGCCCAGGACGTCGCGGGCGAGCTTTACAGGTTCGACGACGACGTCCTCTCTTCGCCCCCGGCGTCGGTCGTCGCCGAGAAGACCATCGAAATCGACGCGGAGTTTCTCGCCATGGAACCCTCGTCGTTGTATCTGGAACTTTTCGACGGCTCCGTCCTCCGCGCGGAGTCCACCGATCTGGAGCGTCGCGGTCCCGGCAACCTGACCTGGCGGGGTCGACTCGAAGGGGCCGACGGGGGGCGCGTCGTCCTGACGCTCAAGCACGGTGTCGTGGTGGGGATGTTCTTTGCTCCCGACGGCGCCTATGAGATCCGTTCGAGACCCGACGGATCGCAGACGCTCCAGAAGCTTGGCGATCCACCGCACCCGCTGTGTGGCGCGGGTCCGGCACCCGATTACCCCACGGGCGCTGCGGCCCAGACGTGGGAAGGCACCGCGGATCCGCCGGATCGCATCGACGTGATGGTGATGTATACCCCCGAGGCCCGTGATGAGGCGGGTGGTGTGGCCGGGATGGAGGCGACCATCCAGGCGCAGGTCGATGCGGGAAACACCGCGCTTGCCGACAGCGACATCGCGACCCGGTTCGTCCTCGTCCACAGCGAGCTCGCCAACTACAACGACAGCGGGAGCGCGAGCACCGATCTGCTTTGGGTTACCAACGATCCCGAAGTTACCGTGCTCCGCGACCGCTACTCCGCCGACATGGTCAGCTTGTTGGTCGAAAACGCACAGGGTGTCTGCGGCATCGGTTGGGTGATGCGAAATCCCTACTCCACGTTTCCCGCCTTTCAGGTAACCGACCCGACGTGCGGGGGTCTGCTGGTCTGGGCTCACGAGAACGGCCATAACATGGGGCTGGAGCATGACCCGGCGAACGGACCGGATCCCGCGAGTGCGTCGTACCCCTGGTCCTTCGGTCACTTCGTCAGCGGATCGTTCCGCACGGTGATGTCCTACTCCAATCAGTGCGTCGGGGGGTGCACCAGGGTTGCTCATTTCTCGAATCCGGACGTCCTGCACAATGGCTACGCGACAGGGATCGCGGACGAGCGGGACAACCACAGGACGGCCAACCTCACGGCCCCGATTGTGGCCGACTTCCGCCAGAGACGGGTTCCGCGAGGCTTCATCGAGATCTACAACGACGGCGGCACGACCCTGACCGTCAACTCGATCACGCCGGAGTCGCCGGCGGACTGGATCCAGTTGTCGCTGGCCGGGCCGTTCACGGTTTCGCCCGAATCTTCGCGATCCGTGAGAGTCGATGTCCTTTACGATCTGGCGCCCGCGGGCCTTTCGACGACGCGCCTGTTGGTGGACTCGGACGACGCGGACAGCAGCCCATACCCCGGCGGCGTCGACATCATCGTCGATAACACGTTTACCGGCGACGCCTACGAGCCGGACAACGCGTCGACCATGGCTGTTCCCATGCTCCCGAACACGACATCGCCGCTGCACAGTATCGACCCGGCGGCGGATGAAGACTGGATCCGCTTCACCGTCGTCGCGCCGTCAGAGGTTGCCGTCGAGACTTCGGGGACCTCGGGAGATACACGAATGTGGCTATACGATGGCGACCTCACCGAGATCGGCTTCGATGACGACGGCGGGACAGGGTCGTTCTCGCGGATCGAGCGGCTTGGCGTGGAGGCGCTGGCCCCGGGCCTGTACTTTGTCCGGGTCGACGAGTCCGGGAACGACGATCTCATCTCCGACTACGAGATCAGCCTGACCTTTGCACCGTCCGAGTGCACTCTTATCACCCAGGCGTCGCCTGTTCAGGGTGGGAAGACGGTTGGCGGCGGGGTCCATCCATGCGGGAGCAACGTCACCGCGACGGTGGACGTCGGCACGGGCTACAGGCTCGTCAACTGGACCGACGGCGTCACGCCGGTCAGCGTCGAAGAATCCTACACGTTTACGCTGGACACCGATCGGACGCTGGTCGCCAACCTCGTCCAGGAGGGAGCCCAAGCTATGGTCGCGCTCCCCGACATCGACTCCAGCGGCTCACCGGAACTCGCCGTTCTTTACAGGAACGCCTCAAGCGGGTCGAGTTTCGTTTACATCAAGGACGCGGACACCGGCGCGCTGGTGCGCGAGATCTCGGTATTTGGGGCGAACTACCTCGTGGTCGGTCTGGTCCGGCTGGACAACTTCGACGGAAGTGCGGCGCCCGAGATCGCCGTTGCCGGTCTCAACGTCAACACGGGCGGAGTCCGCCTACGCATTCACGATGCCCTGTCAGGGGAGCAACTCCGCGAGTTCAGCGCATCTTCAACTTATCCGCCTCGTGCTTTGCTCGTGATCCCGAGCTTTGGTGGGTCGGCGGCGGACGAGTTCGCCATACTCGGGATCAACACGACCGACAATCGCACCCTGGTTCGGGTCAGGGACGGCTCGAGCGGGGAGAAGCTGCGCGACGTGTGGCTTCCTGCGTCCATGGAATACCTGGACGTCGACACCGCACCCGATCACGACGGGACGACTGCTGACGAGATCGTGCTGCTGGCCTACAAGCCTGCGACGAGGGCTCTTCTGGTGCGGATCAAGGATGCAGGATCCGGTGCCAAGCTCAGCGACACCTACTTCTCGACTGCGTACGCTCCGATCGACCTTGCCGTCGTACCGGACTTCGCCGGTACGGTGGGCGCGCCCGAGATCGCCGTCCTGGGCGTGAATGATGCCGGGACCCGCGTGCTGGCCCGTATCAAAGATCCGGTCGGTGGGGCGAAGATCGGCGATATCAACTACTCCTCGAACTACGAGCCACGTGCGTTCATGGTTGTTCCGGACTTCGCCGGAACCACGGCTGCGGAGCTGGCGTTGGCCGGTGTTCGTGTCGCCACGGGACAGGTTTTCACACGAATCAAGGACTCTTCGACGGGTGAGACGTTGACCGAGTTCCCGTCGAGCGCGGTCTACTTGCCACAGGAGCTGACCGTCCTGGACGACTTTGGAGGGAGTGGCGCTGCAGAGATCGCGATCCTGGGCACGCACGTCGACAACGGCGCCGTGCTCGTACGAATCAAAGACATGTCAACCGGCGAGACCCTGGCGGCCATCCCGATCCCTTGAGACCGGAGTTGAATCGCTTTCGCATCTAGAAATTTGACGTTTTGTTGACGTTGTGGGGCCACGGTTCCCCTCTCCAGTTCAGCCCGGGGCCCGCTGGCTGGCCCTGATTGGAGTTAATAGAAGCTGATCGCAATTAGGGACGTCCCCCTCTAGCGCTTAAGGGGGACGTCCCCAAATCGGGGTTTTGGAACAGCCGTAAGGTAGGCGAGTGCGCGGATTTGACACAATTGTGCTCAACAGCTACCCTTTCCTCAGGTTCCCGGTTCGCAATTCCCGTACATGAAACGGATTTTTGCCTTGCCGAAGCCGAGTCGAAGTGATGACAGCTTCGGCGCTGTCCCCGACCCGTGGTGGGTGTCCGGGACCGGGAATCTGGTTTTCAGGCTTCCATTGGGAAGCGAGGAGTCTCAGGAGAATGGGAACGAGATTGTACGTGGGCAATCTGCCCTTTAGCGTCGACGAGGATCAGGTCCGTCAGCTGTTCAGCAACAACGACCGCACGGTCACGGAAGTGAAGCTGATCACCGACCGCGACACCGGGCGTCCCCGGGGTTTCGGGTTCGTTGAAATGGGAAGCGGCGAAGAGGCCGACAGCGCCATTCGCGAGCTCAACGGCTACGAGCTCGACGGTCGGCAGCTCACCGTCAACGAGGCGCGCGAGCGCACCGGTGGCGGCGGAGGCGGCGGGCGCCGTCGCTGGTAAGTCGGCAACCGATCATCGAATGAAAAGGGCGCCTTTCGAGGCGCCCTTCTTTTTGACATCGTCGTTAAAGTCTCTAAGTTAGATCGTAGAGTCGGGCGCGGAGCCCGGCGCTGATCGAGGAAAGAGCCAGGCGCTTGATGCCGGTCAAATACCCCCCGCACTCGACCCTTCTCAACTCGCTCAAGAGTCGCGTCGACTCGTACTTCGCCGAGACCGGCAAGAACCGCCACGGCGGCGCCAGAATGTGGACCAAGTCCGGCATCCTGATCGGTTGGGCGGTGCTTTCCTATCTCGCGCTGGTCTTTCTCGCCGCGACGTGGTGGCAGGTCGTCACCGCCGCGGTCTCGCTCGGGCTAGCGATCGCAGGCATCGGTTTCAACATCCAGCATGACGGGAATCACGGGTCATTCGCCGCGCGACGATGGGGGAACCGCGTGACCGCGTGGACGCTCGACCTCATCGGCGGCAGCTCGTACATGTGGAGTTTCAAGCACAACGTGCTGCACCACCATTTCACCAACGTCTCCGAGATGGACGACGACCTCGAGACCCGGCCGTTTCTGCGGCTCGCGCCGGACCAGCGACGGTACTGGTTCCACCGCTTCCAGCATCTCTATATATGGGGTCTGTACGCGTTCCTTCCACCAAAGTGGCAGTTGTTCGACGACTTCAGCACTCTCGTCAAGGCAAGAATCGGTCACCAGCGCATCCCACGTCCAAAAAACTGGGCGCTCTTCGGGTTGTTCGCCGGCAAGGTGCTGTTCGTCGCGTGGGCCCTCGTCCTACCGCTCTTTCTCCACCCGCCGCTGACGGTTCTAGCGGTTTACGCTCTGATCAGCCTGGTCACCGGGGTCACGCTCGGGACGGTCTTCCAGCTCGCGCACTGTGTCGAGGAGGCCGAGTTCGAGGGTCAGCCCGCCTCGGGCGATCGGCTCCCAAAACCCTGGGCCGAGCATCAACTGGCCACGACTGTCAACTTCAGCCCGAGAAGCCGGCTGCTCCGCTGGTATCTTGGCGGTCTGAACTACCAGGTCGAGCACCACCTCTTCCCGAAGATCAGCCACGTACACTATCCGGCCGTTTCCCGCGTCGTTCGCGGAGTCTGCGAAGAGTACGGGGTCGAGCACCTCAGCCACCCCACCGTGTGGAGCGCCCTCGCCTCCCACGTCCGTCACCTCCGACGATTGGGCAAAGCGGCGTAGAATAGTCCCGTGCTCAAGAAGATCCTGACCGGAGGTGGTCTGCTGGTCGTGCTACTCCTCGTCGGGGGGGTTTATCTCATGGGTGGACCGCGTTTCGTGATCGGCATCATGACGTACGGTCGCCAGGCCCGCGAGGGCGACCTCAAGGTCGGTGATCCGGCGCCCGTCGTTTCCCTCGTCGCCCTCGACGGCTCCACCCGGCAAGGTCTGAACGAGTGGATCGGCGAGAAGCCGCTGGTATTGGTCTTCGGCAGCTTCACCTGACCACCCTTCCGACGCTCGGTCGAGCGCCTCAACGCGATGCAGCAGCGGTTTGGTGACCACGCGGAGTTCCTGACGATCTACATCAAGGAGGCCCATCCCGAGGACGAGTGGCAGATGGACTCGAACGAGGATGAGGGCGTCTGCTACAAGCAGCCGACGACGATCACCGAGCGCGTCCGGATCGCCAAGGACTTCCTGACGCGGTTCGAGTACGACCTCGAGATGGTCGTCGACCCGATGGACAACCCCGCCGAGCTCGCCTACGCCGGGTGGCCGGAGCGTCTCTACGTGATCGACGAGTCGGGCGTCGTGGCTTACAAGGGCGGGGTCGGCCCGATGAACTTCAACCCCGCCGAGCTCGAGGCGTGGCTCGAGGACCGGTTCGCCGCCGGCCGGGCCGAAAACCTCTGAAAACGACCCTTTTGAGTCGCCGCACGGCGCCAAAGCGCCGTAGTTACAACACTTGTCGTTGTCAGACGGCGGAAACCCTCGGTATATTTCAGTTTTTCCGTGAGGTGCGTGGGGGACCCCTGCTAAACGCGGTCACCAGACATCCGCGGCCGGCAAGGTTGTGGACGAGATGTCGTCTTGCGGTCGTCGCGATCGTCATGGCGACCTGCGTCCCGTGGTACGCGGGTGCCGGGATCGGTGGCGAGATTACGGGATTGACCGTCGGAACCGACAAGTCGGAGCTGACGTGGGACGTCGACGCGGGCAGCTGCGCCTACGACGTGGCCAGGGGAGATCTCGTCGCGCTGCGTGCGGGCGGTGGCGACTTCCGCGCGTCGGTCTTGCCCGCGGGCATGGGCTGCTTGGAGGAGGACGCGTCCTCGGCGATGGCGACCGATCTCGACGAGCCGGCACCCGGCGAGGCGTACTACTACGTCGTCCGCGGTGTGGACTGCTCCTCGGCCGCCGGGACTTACGACACCTCGGGTTTGTCGCAAGTGACGTCCCGCGACCCCGGTCTCCAGGGCCCGGCGGGCGCGTGCACCTGCGAGCCCGGTGACGACCTCGACGGCGACGGTTTCTGCGCCGCGCTCGACTGCGACGATGACCCGGGTCAGTGCGGCGCGTCGTGCTTTCCTACCAATCCGGCGCTCGATCTGTGCGACGGCTTCGACAACGATTGCGATGCTGCGCTCGACGAGGATCCCGGCTGCGACGACGCGCTGTTCTGCAACGGGGCCGAGACCTGCGCTGCGGGGTCCTGCCAAGCGGGCCCGCCCCCGGACTGCTCGTTCCTTGACGATCAATGCAGCAACGGAATCTGCAACGAGGGCACCGACGCGTGCGAATCGGACCCGCTCCCCAACAATACGCCGTGCTCGGACGATCTGTTCTGCACCAGCACCGACAGCTGTCAGGGTGGCGCCTGCTCCGGCGGCCCCCCGAGGAATTGCTCGTTCGCCGGCGACCAATGCAACATCGGCGTCTGCAACGAGGACAACGACTCCTGCGACCCGTTTCCGGGAAACGAGGGCAACAGCTGCGACGACAGTGATCCCTGCACGTCGGGTGAAACGTGCACCGCGGGAGCGTGCGACGGCGGCAACCCGGCCGTGATCTCCGACGATTTCTCGGGAAGCGGCGCGCCTCCCACCGAGTGGGCCGAGGTCAACGGATCGTGGGCAGAGAGCCTGGGGACGTTTACGGTCGACGCCGCGACCGACGCGTCACTGGCGTACTACTCGGACGAGGCGGTCTGCTCGGCCGATCACTGGGTGCGGGTCGTCTACTCCGATGTCGGGAGCATTAACGGAGTCGTCCTGCGACAGATCTCCACCGACGATACCGCCGCGCGCTACGTAGTGACCTACGACGAATCCACCGGCACCGTCGAGTGGAGCGCTTGTAGTGGCTCCAATCCCGTCTGCACGTCCATCGACGATTCGGGTCTAGGGTCGTTCTCTCTCACGGACGGCGATGGTCTCGGTGTTGCCGTCTCGGGAACCGGAAGTGGCACGGTGATCGACGTCTGGGAAAACCCGGTCGGGGCGGACCCGACCGCGTGGGGCGACCCGAGCTGGACGAGCGCGGTCGACCCCGGTGCGGGCAACTACGCCGACACCGGCCAGCATGTCGGTCTGTTTGTCGGCTCGGCCGGCGCCCTCGACCGTGGGTCGTTCGACGACTTCGGGGCCGCAAAGTACGATCGCGTGCCTCCGGGGCCGCTGATCTACGGCGCCGACAACGCAGTGGACGCACTGGCCTACTTCGATCCCGCCACCGGCAACTCGGTCACGGTGGGTCCGTTTGGCTATGGTACGGTGACCAACATCGCGTTCGACACGGACACCGGCGTGCTCTATGGCTGGGACGAGAGCACCGACACACTGCTGACGGTCGACCTCGCAACGGGGGCCGGGACCCCGGTCGGCGTGCTCCCGATGCAGGGGTCCAACAACTGGATCCAGGGGATGATCTACGACCCCTCGCAGGGGCTCTTTCTGATCGCGGTGAGTAACCTCGCCTTCCAGCCCGAGTTCTACGGTCTCGTGAATGCGTTGGCGACGGTCGACCCCGTCACGGCGGAGCTCACCGTGATCGGCTCGCTGCCCACGCGGATCGACGCTCTCGGCTTTGACGGATTCGGGCAGCTCTGGGGGATCCGTGGCGCCAACCGCGTGCTGTACGCGATCGACAACCTCACCGGGGCGGCGGTCTCGCAGGGAATGGTCACCGGATACACCTTCCCGCAGGACTTTGCCGGCGTCCTGCCGAACGGCAATCTCCTCACCTACAACACCGGCGGCGACGACAGCCTGTGGGAGACCGACGTCGTGAACCGGACCTCGACCCTGATCACCAACATCGACCGCGACCCGACGGTCGACATCGCATGGGACCCCTGATCGCGCCCGCTTGCATGTGAAACTATTTGACTGTATAGTTTCATGTGGAGGTGCACCGTGGCGACCGCCGTCACCGACGCCAGTGCCCGGTCCTCGGGGGTCCTGACCCGCGCCGTCGTCCGCGCCGCGCAGGCGCTCGGCCTCGCGCAGAAGACGCTGGCCGTGATGCTGGGCGTCAGCGAGGCCACCGTCTCCCGCCTCGCTCGCGGCCGCAGGATCGACCCGCGATCCAAGGAAGGTGAGCTCGCCGTACTGTTCGTACGGCTCTTCCGAAGCCTCGACGCCATGGTCGGAG
>JBFJTV010000019.1:0-14031 GCA_041625075.1 Candidatus Polarisedimenticolaceae bacterium
ATCACCCCCCCGTGGACGCGATTGCCCAACTCGCTCGCAGGGGTCCCCGGGCGAGGCGACCACGCAAAGACATGGAGGTAGTTGAGTGGCGAGTTCTCGATAAAGCGGTAGGTCTCCTCGAACCGCGCGTCGGTCTCGCCGGGGAACCCGACGATCACGTCGGCGCCGAGGCCGATCGCGGGGATCCTCGATCGCAGCCGTGCGAGACGCTCGGCGTAGTGGGACAGGCGGTAGTTCCGGCGCATGCGCCGGAGCACCGTCTCAGAGCCCGACTGCAGCGGTACCTGGAGATGCGGGGCCAGTCGAGGCTCCGCCGCCATCAGGTCGATGATCTCGTCGGTGACCGTCAGGGGCTCGAGCGAGTTGAGCCGGATGCGGTTGTCTCGGGAGACCTCGACGAGCTGCCGCAGCAAGTGGTGCAGGCTCGTGGCGGGCGCGAGGTCCCTGCCGTACTCTCCGGTGTTCACTCCGGTGAGAACCACCTCGCGATAGCCGGCTTCGATCAACCGCACAAGGGCGGTCTCGACCTGGCCCGGCGGAACCGAGCGGCTCTCTCCCCGCACACGCGGGATCACGCAGTACGAGCATCTCAGATCGCAGCCCTCTTGAACCTTGAGAAACGCCCGCGAGCGGTCGCCGAAGTGCACCGCGCGCGGAAAGCCGATCGATGCGTCGCAACCGCGGTCTCCCAGATCGATGCGCGAAGCGATCGCCTCCCCTTCGCGCGGCGCGGCGCCGGCGATACCGAGGTCGTCGAGAATCGTCGCTACGCTCGCCTTATCGCGGTTCCCGAAGACGCGATCGACGCCGTCGATCGCCCGGATCGTCTCGGGATCGAGCTCGGCGTAGCACCCGGTCACCAGCAGCGCGCACCCCGGGTTGCGGCGGCGGACATGACGGATCAGCTTGCGGGCCTCGGCGTCGGCCTTGCCGGTGACCGTGCACGTGTTGATGATCACGACCGAGGCGAGCGCGGGGTCGCTCAACGCGCCGATACCGCGGCGCGACAGTTCGGCCTCGATCGCAGCCGTGTCGAACTGGTTGAGCTTGCAGCCCAACGTGATCGTGTGAAACCCACCACTCATCGCCGCTCACTCTACCAGGGGACATGCCTTTGTTGCCGTTTTGGAGCCAGACCTCCTATCAGCTTCGCTTTTTTCACTGGAGGTCCGGCACCAAACGGCCAACAAAGGCATGTCCCCGGTCAGTCGGAGTCGCGGAGGGAGGCGAGGGTGTCCTGCGCCTTGGCGCTCTTGCGCTCGACGCTTTCGGCCATCTCGCGCTTGTGCGTGTCGAGGCGCTTGGCGAGAGCCTCGTCACCCAGGGCGAGGATCTGGCAGGCGAGCAGCGCGGCGTTGGTCGCACCCGCTTTGCCGATCGCCAACGTGCCGACGGGGACTCCGCCGGGCATCTGCACCGTCGCCAGAAGGGCGTCGAGACCCTGGAGGTCGGACGAGGCAAGCGGGACTCCGAGAACGGGCAAGTTGCTGTGAGCGGCGACCACACCGGCGAGATGCGCCGCGGCGCCGGCCCCGATGATGAACACACGGATGCCCCGCCCAGGCGCGCCGCGCACGATCTCGACGGTCCGATCGGGTGTGCGGTGCGCGGAAGTGACGTGCACCTCGCAGCCGACCTCCATCTTGTCGAGCATCTTGACGGCTTCGCTCATGACGCGAAGATCCGAATCGCTTCCCATCAGAATGGCCACACGCGGCTCGCTCATGCCTTCTTTCCTCCGAGTGCTTGAATCGCGTCCAGCGCGATGTCGGTGCGGTGGTGCTCGTCCTGCCACCGGATTTTCGAGACGGCGTCGTAGGCGCGGTCGCGCGCCGCGCCCAGGTCCGCTCCGAGCGCCGTCACGCCCAGGACACGCCCGCCGGCCGTGACCAGCCGGCCGTCGGGATCGGTAGCGGTGCCCGCGTGATAGACAACGACGTCTTCGATCGCGTCGGCCTCGTTCAGACCCTCGATGACCCGGCCCTTGTCGTACAGGCCCGGGTAGCCTCCCGACGCCATGACCACGCAGACCGCCGCGTCGGGTTTCCAGCGCGGGGCGGCGTGCTCGATGCCGCCCTCCGCGCTCGCGCGCAACAGGGCCAGCCAGTCTCCGTCGAGCCTCGGCATCAGGACCTGCGTCTCCGGGTCCCCGAAGCGCGCGTTGTACTCGAGAACCCTGGGACCCTCCGCGGTCAGCATGACGCCGACGTACAGGACCCCCTGATACGGACAGTCGTCGCGTCGCATCCCCCAGATCGTCGGCTCGACGATCGTCCGGACGAGCTCGGTGCGGATCGCGTCGTCGAGATAGACCGACGGCGAGTAGGTTCCCATCCCTCCCGTGTTGAGCCCGGCGTCACCGTCGAGCGCCCGTTTGTAGTCCTGGCAGGTCGCGAGCTCGACGAAGTGCGCGCCATCGGTAAGCACGAAGAATGACGCCTCGCGGCCGAGCAGCATCTCCTCGATCACGATCCGCCGCCCCGCATCGCCGAAGGCCTCGCCCGAGAGCATGCCCTCGGCCGCCTCGATCGCGGTGCCGCGATCGTCGGCGAGGATCACACCCTTGCCCGCCGCGAGACCGTCGGCCTTGACGACCAGAGGATAGTCCGCGGTATCGAGGTGGCTCCGCGCGGCGGCAAAGTCGTCAAAGACCTCGAAGTCGGCCGTGGGGATTCCGTGGCGCGACATGAACTCCTTGGCGAAGACCTTGCTGCCCTCGATGCGCGAGGCGCCCGCGGAGGGCCCGAACACGCTGACGCCGGCATCACGCAAGCGATCGGCGAGCCCCGCGACGAGTGGCGCCTCCGGCCCGACGACGACGAGGTCGTAGGCTTCGGTGGTCGCGTGGTCGAAGAGCCCGTCGGCGTCCTCCGCTCCGATGTCGATGCACTCGGCCTCGTTGGCGATCCCGGCATTGCCCGGGGCGCACCGGAGCTTCGAGAGGTCGGGGCTTTGACGGATGGCCCACGAGAGGGCATGTTCCCTGCCCCCGCCACCGACGACCAGGACTTTCATGAGACGACTCCGCGGGTGAGGCGGGATTATTCCACGCCGCGCGCGACAGCGTCAACGCGCTCCGGTCAGGCATAATCGCGGGCCGAAGGAGCGGTCCGGGGAGGTGCAAAGGTGACGGTGGTCGCCGTGGGCATGGGGCTCGTTCTCGCCGGTCTCACGCTCGGGCTTCTCGACACACATCTTCGCCGCGCGAAGGCATGGGACC
The DNA here is from genome assembly GCA_041625075.1 of Candidatus Polarisedimenticolaceae bacterium. Taxonomy (GTDB): domain Bacteria; phylum Acidobacteriota; class Polarisedimenticolia; order Polarisedimenticolales; family Polarisedimenticolaceae; genus JBFJTV01. Next base: position 3,221 of record JBFJTV010000019.1, read on the forward strand.
GCCCCGCATGGGCCATGACGGCGGCGTACCGCTCTCTCTCGCGGGCGGTGCCGCGCGTGTTGCTGGCGGCCGGCGTCCTGGTGACGTTCTCCGGCTCCGTGGTCGCGGGCGGCGTGCTCTCCGCCGCGATACTCGCCATCTGGGGTCGGTGGCGGTGGGTGCGCTCGGCGCGCTACCGCGCCTGGATTCTCCGCCGCCGCCACGAGCAACTTCGCGGGGCCTCCGCCGAGATGACGGAGCACGAGCTCCTTCGCACGCTCGTCCTCGAGCAGCACCCCGACTGGGGAGTCGAGCTGGCGGATCAGATCGCCGCCGACAGCCCCGACGTCGCGAGCCTCGCGCGGGTTCTCGTCCGGATGGAGAAGGGCTGGGCGCGAGTCGAATGACCAGAGCGCGGCCGGAGGGATGACCCGGACGGGCTCCTACCTACCGCGACGCGCGAAGGTCGCGGGGCATCGGGGTCTTCTCGCCGAAGTAGGTCCACATCGCACGGAACAGAGCCGTTGCCAGGCGTTCGCGCTCGGCGGCCGTCGACAGGAGCTTCGCGTCCTGCTTGTTGCTGATGTTGACCATCTCCACCAGCACGGCGGCGGGGACCTGATTGCCTCGGATCACGGCCGGAATCCACTCGTGGCGCCCGCGGATCACCCGATCCCGGATCGGTTTGTTCGGCTGGATGGGGAGCCTGTCCTGGCGAAACGACTCGACGATGTTCTCCGCGAGCTCGCGGGAGACGGCCTCGGAGCGGACGCGGGTCTTGTGGTTGAAGCTCACCTTCGGTTTCTCGCGAACCTCCTCGAACTGCCGGTAGAAGGTGCTGTTGTGACCGTAGGTCCCCGCGCGCAGCCGCTGACCCGGAACGTACACCATCAGGCCTCGTAGCGACGGGTGCCGTGCGTCGGCGTGCAAGGAGACGAAGACCACCCGATCCGGGCTCGTCCCGTTCGCGATCGCATCGCGATAGATCGAGTTGGCGAGGTACCACCTGAGGTTGACGCCGATCCGCGCGTCGCCGTCGTTCTTCGCGAGAAAGGGCGGGTTGGTCTTGATCGTGCCCTGGCGGTTGGCCTGCAGCTTGTCCGATTTCGACGGGACGCACCCGGTGTCCTGGTCCTCGAGCGTGATGTGGACCCGGGCCGCGGTTCTCTCCTCCAGCAGACGGTGCAGCCGGCACGCGACGTCGTAGACGTAGTCGTGCTCCCACACGCCGTTGTTCTGGGTCCCGAGGTCACGACCACCGTGGCCGGGGTCGATGATCACCACGATGCCCTCGAGGCCACCTCCGGTTCTCGCCACCGGTTTCTTCTCGAGCGACTCGGCCATCTTGGCCCGCGCGAGCTCCGCCTCTCGACGGCGCGGGTGGTTGGCCGGGAGGAACTCGGGCTCGAGAACGTCGAAGGGGATCTTGATCAGGAAGCCCACCGGAATGTCGGTCATCTCGACGACCCCGCTGCGCGTGGCCAGCTCGGCGGCCACGGCGTTGACGTCCGCGGCGCTCGTCCGACCCGTGTAACGGAGGACGACCGCCGAGTACAGCGCCTCGCCGGGCTTCAGCCTGTAGCCGGCGTACGAGCCGGTATCGTCCGTCGCGTACTCGAGCGTGCCGTCGTCGGAGCGTTGGCGTTGACGAAAAACGGAGAGCAGGAGACGTCCCGGAATCCGGACCTGCTGACCCGACGAAAGCTCCGGCGAGTCGAGATCGTTGATTCTCTGGAGCTCGGCGAAGCGCGAGCCGTCCCCGGTGAACCATTCGGCAACCTGCCACAGCCCGACGTCGTAAGTCGGCAACGTGCCCGCGCGCGCGACGTGGATCCAGTCGTCACCGTCGAGACGGTCCCTCGGGAACAACGTGCGCAGAACGAGAGCGCGGTAGTCGTCGGAGAGCATCGAAAGAGGCACCCGGATCCAGCGTCCGGACTCGATCGACGCAAAGTCGTTGTATTCGGACAGTCCCGATCCCTTGGTTTCCGCATTGCACATCCGCTGCGCCAGCAGGACGTAGGAATCGCCCCCGGCCGGGAGCACCTCGAGCTCGAGGCTCCGACCCTTCAGGACGCGCAAACGCAGCGTGTCGCTCAACGCCAGTGTCTCGCCGGCATTGAGCAGAGGTGCTTCCATGGCAGAGACGGCCGTGATACCCGCTGCGGTCGTCACCGCGAGCAACATCGCCAGCTTCCACGCACGATTCCTCGCGATGTCGTGGGTCGTCGGGTTTCGTGGGAGTCTCGGGGAGGGTCTCATGGCTTAGATCGGCTCAATGGCCAACCCAATCAGGCTACCACAATGCCGTGGGGACGCTCGGCGGCGCCCGCCGCGTCGCGATCACGCGATCAGAAGTCGGTGGTCACACGGAAGCGGTACCCGAGCGGCGGCTCACCCGCGACGACGTCGAGCGCCGAAGTGGCGTGGCGGGTCGTGTACAGGCTTTCCCGACGACTGAGCAGGAGGCGGTCGCGCTGTCCGGGAAGGCTCGCCGTCACCTCGAGCTCGACGCGCGCGAGATCGCCGTCCAGCTTCACTGGCCGCAGCGTGAGCTCGATCGACTCCGCCGTCTCGTCCTGCCCGCGACGGAACGAGTACTGCACGCTTTCGCCGACGAACGTCACCAGCCGATTGGTCTCGAGCGGCACGGTCTGCTCCCCGTTGACGCGGACGATCTCGAGCAGAAAACGGACCGGATCCCCGACGACGCGCTCGCGCGAGAACACCGGGCGCTCGTCGCTTTCCGCGCTCAGCGCCAGAACCAGGCGCGCTCTCTCGTCGGTCTCGTAGACGTCGAGCAGGTAGGTGCTGCCCTCGGTCATCTCGAGAGCCCGCTCGACCCCGATTTGGCGCCCGCCCTCGAGCAACAGGGTGGCTTCGAGGTTCAGGGGGTGCGCGGTCTCGCCCGTCCGCCCACGGGCCTGGAGCGTCAGACGCGCGCTAGCGACGCCCGCGGGCCAGTGGAGATCGACCGCCGCGGACCCGCCTTGGTCTGGACGGATCTCCACCGTCATCGTTCCCAGCGGCGTGGTCCGGTCCGCTCGAACATCCAGTATTTCGGCGCGCAGGACGACGATCGACTCCACCCGCATCTGGCCGGGGAGGCCGGCGACGGCCACCCCCGCCGTCAGCGCCAGGACGAGACTCCAAAGGCCACGGAATAAATGAATTATGGTTATCACGCCCCTTCTCCGAGAGTCCTTATCGAGATCGACAGGGTTTATCTTATTGCTCCAACGCGAGTTGACAAGGATCAGGGGCAAAGTATACTCACAGACGCAGGCAAGGGCCTGGAGGGGGATCGTGTCAGACCGGAGCAACCTATGGTAAAGCTCCGCACAAGCCGGGCGACTCGTACCCTGATCTCGCTGATCATCTGCCTTTCCGGTTCGATGACGCCCGTCGTGCTCGGAGATGCAGATCCGGCCGAATCCGCCGTCACCGGCACCGTTGTGGACCGGGCCGGCAAGGGCCTCGCCGAGGTCCAGGTCTTTCTCCTCGCGCTCAATCGCCACGACGGCCCGCCGGCCGCCGAGGTCACGACCGCCACCAACGGCCGGTACCGTGTCAAGGACCTCGAGCCCGGGGTCTACCGCGTGGCCGCGGTCAAGGAGGGCTACCTCACGACCTTCCGGCGGGTCGACACGATGATCCGCAAGACGGTCGATCTGGTCTTGCACCCGTTGCCGTCCGTTACGGAGATCGACGAGCCCATTCCGGACAACGATGCGTGGACGCTGAGGCTTCCGCGCAGGAACGTGCTGCGCGAGGAGGGTCCCCAGACACTCGTCGCCGAGAACACCGAGGAGGCTTCCGCGCCGCCCCCCTCGTCGACGCGCGTCGACTCCGTCGACGGATCGGTCGAACAGATATTCGCGGTAACGGCGGGAGGTGGCTCGGCGCGGGTCGCCGATCTCAGCGGTACCGAGACACGCGTCAGTCTGAGCGCAGCGCTTCGGGATCGCGGACGGATCTCGGTCCGCGGTCGTCGCGATAACTTCCTTCAGGCAAGCTCCGGGACCGACAACGGATCCGCCGAGCACAACAACACCGCGTTCGAGCTGGACGTGGCCTACGACACCACCCTCGATTCAACGCTGGGCGTGAGGGCGTTCTTCGCGCGAAACGACCTCGATCTCACGATGGCCCGCGCGAATCATCACGCCCAATCCTGGGGCTACGGCGCCAACTGGTCGAAGCAGATCGACCCGGTGTCCCGCGTCGAGGTCAGCGTCGACTACACCGACACCGCCCTTTCCCTTCCCGTAGGTCTTGCGGGAGGCTTCAACCAGGGCGTGGAGGGCAGGTCCGCGGAGTTCAACAACCGCATGATGGGCGCCGAGACCTCCTACGAGCACTCCCCGTCACCCAACCACCAGCTTCGTGTCGGGATGCGGGCACAGATGTTGTATCTGCCGATGCCGGCCGCCAGGACCGCCGGGTTGGGGGCGTTCTCCGGCGCACCGGGCGGAACGGGTTGGAGCGTCCGGCTCGACGCCGAGGATGCGTGGAGCGTGAGCGGACCGCTCACGGTGGTCTACGGCGTGGCCTACCATCAGAACCTCCAGGAGGCGGACTGGTCGGTCGTGGTCCCGCGGGCCGGAGCGGTCTGGAGCGCGCGGTGGTTCAAGATCAAGGCGATGGTGTCGTACCACACCGAGGGTCGTGATCTCGGCGCGCTGGACGTCGCGGACATCGCGGTGCAACCGATCGAGAACGAGAACCTCGTCGGGTACGACCTCGCGATCGACGCGCCGCTTCCATGGGGGCTGCGCGCGGTCGGCGCGACGTCTTATGCGCCCGTGCAGTACGGGTTCGCGGGTTACGAGCTCGGGCACCAGGGTGCGGGCTACCGTCCGATCTACCTGACCGACGGAAACGCAGGGACGCGCGAAAGCAGTTTGCTGCTCGAGCGGCAGTTCGGGCCGACCAACGCGTGGATCCAGGTGAGTCGCGGTCGGGCCGAGGGCTCGCTGGCGCAGGTGCCGGCTTTCGAGACGCCGGTGCTCTTGCTCTCCGAACGACGCCTGACGTACGCCGCCGGGAGATTCGGTGCGCGGTATGCGCCCTGGGGCACGGAGTTCCGTGCCGAGTTCCAGGAGGTCGAGGACCAGACGGCCGCCGCGCCCACGGCCCCGGTCCTCCCCGTCCAGAAGTACGTGGAGCTGCGGGTCATCCAGGATCTCTTGTGGCTCGACACCGCCGGTGCGACCTGGCGCATTCTGGTTGCGGCGCGGTCCGCGTCGTCTGGGGATATGACCGAGAGCTTGGTGGACAGCGAAGAGGGTGTGTCGTCTTTGTACAACCGTCAGCTGAGCGCCGGCGTTTCCGTCATTTTCTGACCGCTTGTCCGATTCGATGAGGTCCAAAAAACCGGACCTTTCGCCCCCGTCGATCCAAAATCTTGAACCGAATGACGGTAGACCGTATCTTGGAAGGGTCGGGCACGGCCGCGGCGCGAGAAAAAGACCTAGAGACGGTGTTTCCTGGGTAAGCCGAAGTGGCCCGGCGGTTGCAAACGTTCGGTCACCTTTCTGTTGACTCGAAGGGTCGGGGATCGTCAGCGATGCAACGCAAGACCCACCCGGCACGCCGTTGGCTCGTCTACGCGCTTGGCACCGTACTCCTCGCGTTCGGGGTGGTGTCGTTCACGCGCAAGGTCGCCGCGATCGAACCGGTCGTCGGTGTCGAGTGGATCGAGTCGAGCGTCGGACCCATGGTGGTCGCGGTGGCGCCCGGGAGCCCCGCGGCCTCGGCCGGGTTGATTCCCGGGGACGTACTCGAACGGGTCAACCACGCTCCGGCCGAGACCGTCGTCGACGCCCGGACCTTTGCCTGGAACGTCGAACCCGAGCAGTCGGTCACGCTCGGCGTCCTCCGCGGTGGTCGCGAGATCGACATCGAGTTCAAACCGGAATTCCAGGACCCGGTGCCGGACGCACCCATCTACGCATTCCTGTCGCTCGTCGGTCTCGCCTTTCTCGTTTCGGGTGTGTTCATCGCGCTGAAGTGGCCGACCATCCGGGGCGGTCTGCTCTACACCCTGTTGGGAGCGACCACCTTCGGGTTGCTGGTGTTCAGCCCGACGGGTGAAGCAGACACGCTCGACTGGGTCATCTCGTGGCTCGACATCGTCGCCGCCGCGCTCGCGCCTTCGCTACTGCTGCATCTGGCGATGACACTCTCACGCAGGTTGTGGCGATACCGCGCGCTCGGCCTGTTTTTGGCCTACACCCCGGCCGTTGTTCTGATGGGCTGGGCAGGATGGCTGGCGCTCGGCGGGCAGTATCGTTTCGAGGATCCCGTCGTCGCGCTCGAGATCTGGGACCGCGCGCAGCTTCTGTTCCTGGCGCTCTCGGTCCCGATCGCGGCGGCGTTATTCGCGCGGTCGTACAGCCGCTCCGCGTCCGCTCTGCATCGCAGCCAGATGCGGTGGTTGTTGTGGGGACTCGGTATCGGGCTCACACCGTTCGTCGCCATCTACGCGATCCCGTGGGTGCTGGGCGGCAACGGCCCCGGATGGGCCCAGCTCTCGATCTTCCCCATGGTGTTGGTCCCGGCGGCATTCACCGCGGCGCTCGTCCGTTATCGCCTTCACGATCTCGACGTCTTGCTCCGCCGCGGTCTGACCGAAGTGACCGCGATCTTTTTCACGCTCGCTTTCTACGGAATCACCCAGGTGCTTCTGAGACCCGGGAGCGCCGGGTTGTTCTCGTTGTCCAACAGTGCCGCACGGTACTTCGGCATCCTCGCGGTCGCGTTCGCGTACCCCCCGATCCGGTCGTGGGTCCGGGTCTGGGTGGATCGCGCGTTCTATCGCAAACGGTACAGCTACCGGGCGACGCTTTTGGACTGGGCGCGTCAGCTCAACGCCGAGACCGATCTGAACGCGATCCTCGACAACATTCGCGAGCGCGTCCGGAACACCCTGGTCGTCTCCGAGGTGCAAATCTTCCTCCGCGTCGGCGAGCGCAGCCTCGAGGGTCATGACGAGACCGGTGGGACCTACCGCTTGGAGCTCACACCCGATCAGATCGAGTACCTCGAGAAGCACCCCAGCCTGACCGTCCCGAAGGGCAGCCTCCACGGATCGCGCTGGGTACGGCACATGTTCGGCATGAGGGTCAAGGGTGAGGTTCGGGCCGTGCTCGCGGTGGCCGAGCGCGACGCTGAGCAGGAGCCGCTGTCCTCGGAGGACCGCGCGCTCCTCTCGACCTTGTCCGCGCACGCGGCCACGGCCATCGAGGCCGCACGACTTCTTCGGGAGGTCCGCGAGGGTGCGGACGAGGTCGCGCGTCTCCAGGGCGACCAGGCGCGCATACTGGAGAGCAGCGGCGTGGGTCTGCTGCTCGTCGACGGCGAGGGCCGGATCAAGGCGTGGAACCGTGCGCTCGAGAACATCTACGGGCTGGCACGCGAGGAGGCGCTGTCGCAACGGCTCAGCGACGTCTTTCCACTCCACCTCGTCCGGACCATCGAACGTGAGATCAAGACCGCTCCGGAGACAGAGGACGCGAAGCTGTACCGCTACAGCCTGGTCAATCGCTCGGGCGGGCGCGTCATCGTCAACATCCACGTCTCGGCCGCCGGGGAGTACGAGGGCGGGGCCAGGGTCGTCTCGTTTGACGACGTCACCGAACAGGTCAAGCTCGAGGAACAGGTTCTTCAGCAGGAGCGCCTCGCGGCGCTGGGGATGCTCGCGGCCGGGGTCGCCCACGAGGTCAACACCCCGGTCACCGGGATCTCGAGCTACGCACAGATGCTGCTCGAGGACCTCCCGGACAACGACCCGCGCCGGGAGATCCTCGAGAAGATCGAGGCTCAGACGAGACGCGTGTCGAACATCGCGAACTCGCTTCTCGACATGGCGCAGCCCCAGCGCACGGCGTTCGAGTCCCTGTCGGTCACCGACAACGTCAACGAGGTGATCCGCCTGTTCGAGCCGCAGATCCGTGGCCGGGGAATCCGACTCGATACGCAGCTACAGCCCGACATGCCCGCGATCCGCGGTCATCGCGGAAAGCTCCAGCAGGTTCTGCTCAACCTCTTGCTCAATGCCCGCGACGCGATCGGGCACGATGGCACGATCTCCGTCGTCACCCGTGTCGAGCGGGACAGCATCGTCGTCGAGGTCAGCGACGACGGCAGCGGCATCGCCGAAGAGGATCTGCGGCGGATCTTCGATCCGTTCTTCACGACCAAGGGCCGGGGGCACGGAACCGGTCTCGGGCTGTCGATCAGCTACGGAATCATTCGCGAGCACGACGGCGACATCCAGGTCGAAAGCCACCCCGGTGAGTACACGCGGTTCCGGGTGACGTTGCCGACGGCAGAGAAGGTGGAGGCGCTCGCGTGAGCGAGAGCAAACCGCAGACCGTGGCTTCGGACCACGTCGCTCAGGACAAGAAGCGCATCCTCGTGATCGACGACGAGCCTGTCGTGGGCGACGTCCTCAAAACCGTCCTCGGACGCGACGGCCAAGACGTTCAGGTCGCCTCCGACGCCGCGACCGGTCGCGCGATGCTCGAGGACGAAGGGCCGTGGGATGCGATGTTGCTCGACGTCATGCTCCCCGACGCCGACGGTCTGGAATTTCTGCGGTGGGTTCGCGGGGAGCACGCCGATCTCGCCGTCGTGATGATCACCGCGTTTGGCTCGGTGGAGAGCGCCGTCACGGCGATGAAGATCGGTGCGTTCCACTACCTCACCAAGCCTTTCAAGAACGAGGAGGTGCGGCTTCTGGTGCACCAGGCCGCGCAGACCACGCGGCTTCGCATGGAGAACAAAAACCTCAAGAGGGCCCTGGAGCAGCGCTACAAGTTCGAGCGGATCGTCGGAAAGTCGAGGCCGATGCAGGAGATCTACAGCCTGATCGACCAAGTCGCCCCGAGCCGCTCGACGGTGTTGATCTACGGCGAGAGCGGGACCGGCAAGGAACTCGTCGCGCAGGCCATCCACCGCCGCAGCCCCCGCGCCGAGAGACCGTTCGTCGTGGTCAATAGCCATAGCATCCCGACCGAGCTCCTCGAGGACAACCTGTTCGGCCACACCCGCGGTGCGTTTACCGGCGCGAACGCCTCGAAGCTGGGCCTGATCGAGGTCGCCGACGGCGGAACCATTCTGTTCGACGAGATCAGCACGATCTCACCCGAGGTTCAGGGGAAGTTGCTTCGGGTCATGCAGGAGAAGGAGTTCCTGCCGCTCGGATCGGTGGAAAGCAAGGTCGTCGACGTCCGGATCCTCGCGGCCACCAACGAGGACCTCCGCGAGCTCGTGAGCCAGGGCCGGTTTCGCGAGGACCTGTACTACCGCCTCAACGTCATCCACGTGACGCTCCCGGCCCTTCGCGAGCGCATGGAGGACGTCCCGATGCTCGTCGAGCACTTCCTGGAGCGTTACAACGCCGAGAACAGCAAGAACGTCCAGCGCGCGGCACCCGAGGTGCTCGAGCGGCTCATGAGCTACGACTGGCCCGGCAACGTTCGCGAGCTCGAGAACGTCATCGAGCGTGGGGTCGTGCTCGCGCGCGGCGACGAGATCGCGCTCGACGTGCTTCCCAAGGAGCTGTTGCAGAAGGCAACCGTTCCGGAGGCGGTCTCGCTGCCGGAGGGGATGGGGTTCAACGATGCGGTCACGCGTTACGAGAGACGGCTGATCGAGGCGGCGCTGCGGCGAACCGGCGGGGTGCAGAAACAGGCCGCCGAGCTGCTCGGTCTCAAGCCGACCACTCTCAACGAGAAGATCAAACGTCTCGGCATCAACACCTGAACCCCTTCGGGCCTCGGGCTTTCACCCTGTTCACGCCGCCGTCTTTTCTCCCGGCTTTCGCCGTTTGTCGTCTCCGGCCAGGGTCCGGCCTGGCCGTTGGCAGGGGGTGTCGGGGGATACGACACTCGGGCGGTTTCGCGGGCGCTGCAAAAGCCCCGCACTCGAAATCGACGAGTCCGGCCAAAAAGCTGAAAAAGTAATATATTTGCCGTGGGGAAAACGGACTACGGCCCCGGGTTGACGGAAGGCCGAGGCGGGCGTAAGAAAGCGTCTCGCAACCCGCCTTGAAGACTTTCGACGCCCCGACGAGGCGGCGCGCAGGGGGTTCGGGGTGCCGCTCACGCTTCAGGGCGGAGAGTCGGCTCCTGGGTCGCGGTCAACAAACTGGGAGGAGGGTCATGAAGCTCGTTCGTGCAGCTTCAGCGACGATCCTGGCCGTCTTGGCGGCCACGTCGGTTGTGGCGCAATCCGGTGGCCTGGAAGTCACGGTCGTCGACGCGACCGATAATACGCCGCTACCCGGCGCGACCGTCATCGTCAGCAACACCCAGCAGCTGGTCGACGACACCGCGTACGCGACCGACAAGAACGGCGTCGCTTCATTTCCGATTCTTCGGGCGGGCGGAGGCTACGTCGTCGAAGTCCGGATGGCGGGCTACAGCACCGTTCGCAAGCCCGATGTTCGGGTCAAGCTCAGCGTGACCGAGAGGCTCACCATCGCGCTGGGCGAGGCCTACGTCGAGCGCGAGTCGGTCGTGGCGACCACCGACGTGGTGGACCTCGAGGAAACGCGCCAGACCACGAAGTTCAGCGACGAGTTCATCCAGGATCTCCCGGTCGCGGGTCGTTTCTATACGAACGTCCTGACGCTGGCTCCCGGAGTCCAGGACTCCGACGGCGACGGCAACCCCAACGTCCACGGCTCGCGCGAGAGAGACTTCAAGACCATCGTGGGCGGGATCAGCAACCAGGACCCGCTCACCGGTCTGCAGCTTTCCAACATCAACATGGACTCGATCGAGGAGATCGAGGTCGTGACCGCCGGTGCGGGCGTCGAATAC
>JBFJTV010000020.1:0-13866 GCA_041625075.1 Candidatus Polarisedimenticolaceae bacterium
ATCGTGTTTGCGAGACCGATGACGGCTATCTCCACCAGGACAAGACCGGTGACATCGCGGTGATCAACCTGCCGTCCGGGGAGACCTTTCAGGTTCCGTACGAGGGCGAGATCGAGGGCGATGCCTCGCGGACCGCGGGCGAGTTACCGGTGAGCGAGGACGGCGAGACCGTCGTCTTCCGCGTGCGCGAGAATCGCATCGTCGAGGTACGGGGTGACGGCGCCGTCGAGAAGAAGTACACCGAGCTCTTCGAGGCGGACCCTGCGCGCCGCAACGTTGCCGAGCTCGCGTTCGGGTGCAACGACCGCGCGGAGGTCACCGGTAACGTGCTCGAGGACGAGAAGGCTGGATTCCATTGGGCCTACGGCAGAAGCGACCACCTCGGGGGAGTCTTTGGCCTCGACCGGTTCAAGAGCGCCGAGACGGTCGTCCACCAGGACATCGTGTACGCGAGGGGCAACCCGATCATGGTCGCGACCGCCGACCTGATCGCACCGGACGGCGGTCGAACGACCGTCATCAAGAACGGCGACTACACACTCTGGTAAGAGGCGGGACTTGCTCAACTGGGTCGAGATCAACGCCGGCGCGCTGCGTAACAACATCGCCGAGTTTCGACGCCGCCTTTCGGCAGGCGCCAGGCTCGGAGCGGTCGTCAAGGCTAACGCCTACGGTCACGGGCTTAAGGAGGTCGCCCCGGTGGCAAGCGAGGCGGGCGCCGACTGGTTTTGTGTCAACAACATCGACGAGGCGGTCGCGCTTCACGACGCGGGCCACCGTATACCGGTGCTGATCATGGGTTACGTCCCCCACGACGCACTCGAGGAGGTCGTGACCCGCGATCTCCGACCGGTCGTTTACAACGTGGACACCCTCGACCGTCTCCACGTGCTGGCGACGCAGCACCGCCGCCCGGTGAGGATCCACCTCAAGATCGAGACCGGGACCTACCGCCAGGGGGTCACCGAGGAAGGCCTGGTGTTTTTTCTCGATCGCATCCGTGGCTCGGAATGGCTCGAGCTCGAAGGTCTGGCGACGCATTACGCCAACATCGAGGACACCACCGATCACTCGTTCGCCGAGAAACAGATCGCGACCTTCGAGAGGATCGCGGATTCGGTCGGACCGGTGCCGTTCCGGCACACCGCGTGCTCAGCGGCGGCGATCCTCTTCGCGCGCACACACATGGACCTCGCGCGGATCGGCATCTCGCTCTACGGGCTGTGGCCGTCGCGCGAGACCTACGTCTCCTGTCTCGAGACCGGAAAGCCCACGCTTGACCTGCAACCCGTCATGACGTGGAAGACACGTATCGTCCAGGTCAAGAAAGTGCCCGAGGGTTCCTTTGTCGGATACGGCTGCACGCACCGTGTGACGCGACCGTCGGTGATCGCCGTTCTTCCGGTCGGGTACTACGAGGGATACGACCGCGGGTTGTCGGGCATCGCCCACGTTTTGGTGCGGGGACGGCGCGCGCCGGTGCGCGGACGTGTGTGCATGAACATGATGATGGTGGATGTCACCGACATTCCCGACGCGGCGCTCGAGGACGAGGTCGTGCTGCTCGGGGCGCAGGACGGCGAAACCGTCACCGCCGAGCAGCTTGCAAGCTGGCGGGGCACGATCTCCTACGAGATCGTCTCCCGCATCCACCCCTCCCTCCCGAGAGTCATCGTGTAGCCGTAATCACTTGGGCGCCTTCGCGCTCGTAGAGCTCGCGTGCGAGGGCGATCGCCTCGGGTGGGTGCCCGAGAAAGCTCGCCGGGTCGAACGGGTGGCGGTCGTAAAACCGAAACCGCCGGATATTCTTCCAGCCGTTGCGCTGGAGCATGACCTTCCACTGCACGCCGCTCAGGCAGTGCGGATAACCGTACTCGCGTGTGACCTCGTCGAGAAGGTTGTCGGCCACCCTGCTTCCACGGTAGATGTGCGAGATCGACGTAAAGAGCCCGCCGGGCTCGACCGCCTCGGCCAGCGCGCGCAGCGTCCCCTCGAGATCGCGCACGAAGTACAGCGAGTCGAGCGTGAAGATGTGCGTGAACTTCGCCCCCTGGAGAGCATCGGTCAGAGCTTCGTCCAACCGAAGCTGCTGGAAGCGGGCGCGCGGTGTACCCTCGTGGCTCTTTCGTGCGAGCGCGATCCCCTCGGCCGCGGGGTCGACTCCGAGATACCGCGATCCTCGAGCGGTGAGAAGTGGAGCCGTCCACCCCGTGCCGCAACCGAAATCCAGCACTCTCGACCGCTCGTCCAGATTCATCAGCAGTTCGACCACCTGGCACACCACGTCTTCCTTGCCGGCCTGCCAGGTGAGCGCACCGCCTTCACGGTACAGATCGTCAAAACCGACCACGCAACCTCCGGCGCGATCATATCGCAGGGGCGCGGCTCGAAAGAAGTTGCTTGATTCCGGGGCCAGGACCGGAGTAGAGTTTTTTCGAGCAGAGCGCTGGGTAATGGATCAGCACACGTTCTCACAGGCGAGCGACTCTCCAAGGACAGCCCCCTGATGAAGGGCAAGCCGATCAAGATCGACTGGGACGAGCTCGAGTCGGCGTTCAACAACCGCAACGAAGAGCTCGTCTACTTCCTCGATCTCGTGACGGGCCAGGTGATTCTCGAGGGAGAGGGCGAAAGCGACGCCTACAGCGACGACGACGACATGATGGAAGAGGTCACGCCCATCGCCTCGACCAACAGCGACAACACCATGCTCCAGATCGAGCCGCCCGGCGAGGCCGAGCTGCTCTCGTGGATGGGCGACTTCGTCAAGTCGCTGGAGACCGAGGTTCCCGAGTCGGCCGCGGAGTTCAAGGCGGCTCTCGACGACGAGGACGCCGTGGCCCTTCTCAAGGAACTGCTCAACACCCACGACGAGGCGCGGGACCGCTGGTTCTTATATCGCAGCGAGCGGATGCACGACGCGATCGACGCCTGGATCGACGCCAACGACGTCAAGGTGTCGGAGCCGCCTCCCTGGAAGTAACCTCTTCTTCGACGGCTTCTTCGGCGTGTCCGCAGCCCTCGGAATCGCACACCAGTCGTCGGCCGTGACGCTTGCTGTTCTTGACGAGCAGGTAGGGGCGGTCGCAGCTCGGGCAGGCCTTGTCCACCGGCCGGCTCCATAGCACGAACTCGCAGTCGGGGTACTGGTCGCAACCATAGAACAGCTTGCCGCGCTTGGAGCGCCGCTCGACGACCTTGCCCTGGCCGCACTCGGGGCAATTCACCCCGGTTTCCTTCATCTTGATGTACCGGCATTTGGGGTAGTTCGAGCAAGCGGTGAACTCGCCGAACCGGCCGTGCTTGAGCGCGAGCTTCTCCCCGCACTTCGGACACGGCTCGTCAAGCAGAACGTCCTTCTTGGCCTCGGCGGTCCCGTCCTTGTTGACCTTGATCTTGCGGGTCGTCTTGCACTCCGGATAGCCCGAGCACGCGAGGAAGGGTCCGAATCGGCCGCGCTTCAAGACCATGGGGCGCCCGCACTTTTCACAGGGATCGGCCTCGGCCTCGACGGGATCGGGCTCGGTCGAAACCTTCGCGACCTTGGCGGCCTTCGTCGTCGGCGCGACCGTGGTCTTGCCGTTGGTGCCATTGATGTCGCGCGTGTTCTTGCACTCCGGGTAACCCGAGCAGGCAAGAAACTGACCGAACCGGCCCCACTTGAGCACCATCGGCGCGCCGCACTTCTCGCACTTCTTGTCGGTCTTGATGACCTCGCGCTTGACGTCGCGCATCTCCTTCTTGGCGCGCTCGAGATCAACCTCGAACTTCGTCTGGAACTCCTTGAGGGCGTCGGTCCACTCGAGCGTGCCCTCCTCGATCTGGTCGAGCTCCTGCTCCATCCGTGCGGTATAGCCCACGTCCATGATGTCGTCGAACGACGCGACCATGAGGTCGTTGACCAGGAAACCGAGCTCGGTCGGATGGAACCGCCCCTTTTCCTTCTCGACATAGTCGCGTCCGCGGATCGTCGAGAGGATCGAGGCGTAGGTCGAGGGCCGGCCGATGCCGTTCTCCTCGAGCTCCTTTACCAGCGTCGCCTCCGAGAAGCGCGGGGGCGGCTGGGTGAAGTGCTGCTTGGGGAGCAGGGTCTTGAGGTCGAGCTCCTGCCCTTCCCTGAGCTCGGGCAACCTCTTGTCCTCGGCGCCCTCGCTGTCGTCCGGCTCGCGCTCTTTCGGGGCGTCCTCGTCCAGCGACTCGTGATAGACCGCGAGCCAGCCCGGGAACTTGAGCACCGAGCCCGTGGCCCGGAAGGTCAGCGCCCCCGCCTCGATATCGGCCCGCATCGTATCGAACACCGCCGCCGCCATCTGAGAGGCCACGAACCGATTCCAGATCAGGGCGTAGAGCTTGAACTCGTCGGCGCCGAGAAAGGCTTTGACCGCGTCGGGCGGATAGTCGAGCGACGTCGGCCGGATCGCCTCGTGCGCCTCCTGGGCGCCCTTGGCCGCTTTGTAGTGCCGCGGCTTCGCCGGCACCGACTTGTCACCGAAGGTCGTCGCGATGTACGACCGCGCCGCGTCGATCGCGTCTTTCGACACCCGGGTCGAGTCGGTGCGCATGTAGGTGATCAGACCGACCGTGCCGGCCTCGCCGAGATCGCGGCCCTCGTAGAGACCCTGCGCCACGCGCATCGTCTTGGCGACCGGGAAGCCGATCTGCCGCGCCGCGTCCTGCTGGAGCTTCGAAGTCGTGAAAGGCGGCAGCGGGTTCTTCTTCTTCTCCTTTGCCTGGACCGTGGCCACCTTGAAGGGCACGGGCGGCTCGGAGCGGTTCGGGTCAGGCTCGATCCCGAGCGTGATCGCGCCCTCGTTGGCCGCATCCTCGACCGGCGTGGCCGACTGAACGACCCAGCCCAGCTCGCCGAGCGCCTTTTCGACGTCCTTGCGGTTCGCGAGCTTGGCCTTCTTGCCGTTCCAGGAGACCAGCTTGGTCTGGAATGCCGGCGGCTGATCGCCCTCGAGCTGCGCCAGAAGCGACCAGTACTCGACGGGCGTAAAGGCCTGGATGGCACGCTCGCGCTCGCAGATGATCCGGAGCGCCACGCTCTGGACACGCCCCGCCGAGAGCCCCCGGCGGACCTTGTCCCACAGCAACGGACTGAGCTTGTAACCCACCAGCCGATCGAGGATCCGGCGGGCCTGTTGCGCGTCGACTTTGTGAAGGTCGATCTCCAGGGGGTTCTCGAACGCGGCCAGGACAGCGCGCTTGGTGATCTCGTTGAACAGCACCCGGTGGAACTCGGCCTTGGTGGATTTCTTGAGGACCTCTTTGAGATGCCAGCAGATCGCCTCGCCCTCGCGGTCGGGGTCGGGGGCGAGATAGATCGCCTCGGCGTTTTTCGCCGCCTTCTTGAGTTCGGTCAGGGTCTTCTTCTTCTCGGGAAGAACGGTGTAGGTCGGGGTGAAGTCTTCTTCGTCGACGCCGAGCGTCTTCTTGGGGAGATCGCGCACGTGGCCCATGGAAGCCTTGACCGTGTACTTCCGGCCGAGAAACTTGTTGATCGTCTTGGCCTTGGCCGGCGACTCGACGATGACTAGAGCGCGTCCCACTGATCCATTCTCCAACCGCCGGTCCCGTCTTCCCCGGGGCCGATCACCCTGGTTCTAGCTCGATCTGGGCCTTTGAGGGCGGAGAAGATAGTACCTACCCGGCAATTGTTCAACAAAGCCCCGAATCTCGAGCCCGAACAGCGCGGTCTGGAACCGGGCGATCCCGAAGGGTGCCCGATCGGCGAGAAGATCGCCGTGAATGGGCTCGGGATCGTCAAAAAGTCCCAGAATTGCGTGCTCATCAGGACTCAGCCCCGCGGGGTCAGCGGCCGCCGATCGGCCCGCCGGAACCGGGGCCGGGCCGACCGCCCCGGCATACATCGGGGAGAGCTCGGCGACGATGTCCTCCACCTCGTGGACCAGCCGGGCGCCGTCCTGGATCAACCGGTGACACCCCCGGGACTGCTCGGAGGTCACCGGGCCGGGAACCGCCAGGACCTCGCGGCCCTGCTCGAGGGCGTGGGTCGCCGTGATCAGCGAGCCGGATTGCATCGTGGCCTCGACCACGACGACGGCTGCCGAAAGACCGCTCACCAGACGGTTTCGGCGGGGGAAGTTCTCCGCTCTCGGCGGAACGTCGAGCGTGAACTCGCTGACGAGCGCCCCACCGCGATCGGCGATCCGTTCGAACAACGCCCGGTTTTCGGGCGGGTAGGGGGCGAGCATCCCCGAGCCGAGCACCACCACCGTCCGCCCCTCGCTTTCGAGAGCGCCGGTGTGCGCGCAGGTGTCGATCCCGCGCGCGCCTCCCGAGACGACCTCGATGCCGCGCGCGGCGAGGCTCGCCGCCATCCCGGCCGCCACACGGCGACCGTAGGCGGTCGCTCGCCGCGAGCCGACGATCGCGACCCGGACCCGCTTTCGCGGGAGGGTGCCGCGGAGGTAGAGCAGCCACGGGGCATCGGGAAGCTCGAGCAGGTCCGCGGGGTAGTCCTCGTCCCGCCTCAAAACGAGACGAATCCCACGGCGCTCACAGGAACGGATCTCGCGTTCCGCCCTGCGTCGAAGGTCCTTTCTGGCCTCGACGATGCCGGCCACGCTCTCCGGTCCGACTCGAGGGAGGGTGGCCAGCGCGGCGGGTGAAGTACGAAAGGCGAGATCGCCGGGATTCGAGAAACAGTCGAGGCCCCTGCCGATCGAAACAGGTCCGAGGCCGGGGAGGAGGTGCAGCGCGACCCAATCGAGAAGGTTCTCCGGGGGCATGGTACTTTTCTCCCGGAGGCGGCCCAGTGAATATGGTCCTGAGGGCACAATAGTGTCAAATTTTGACACTTCGCATCTTCATTAAGTCCAGCAACACATGCTCCATGGCCGTATATTCATTTATAGTTAGGGCGAATTACGCATATGCATTATTTGCCAACATACATATTTGTTCTTGCGGCGATTTCGTCCGCCTCGTCGCCCGAGGATTTCGACGCGACCGTCGATCTCGGGTACGCGCGCCTCGAAACAGAAGGACCCGAAGCGGCGGCGGAGACCTTTCGCGCGGTGTTGGCAAGGCGTCCCGAGCACACCGAAGCCTTGCGCGGTCTCGTGCTCGCGGGGTTGCGGCCCGAGGCTGACGATGCGCTCGCCGGTGAAGCGCTGGACGCCGCCAGATGGCTGATGACGCTGAACCCCGCGGACCGCGCGGCCCTCGACCAGTGGTCCCAGCTTCACGTTCGGCTCGAAGGCCCGGGCGAGCGTCGGTTCCGCGGGCCCTGGAACGGGTTGGGCCCGCCGGGGGTGCCCGTGAGGGTCGGCGACCGGCCGGCGCGAATCCGGACCCGGGACGGCAGGCGGTTCGACATCGTTACTCATGAGTTTGACTCCGACGCCGGGGTTCGTGCTACCGAACACGACTACGCAGCCAGACTCGCCAACGCGGCAGGGCTCGGCGCCAACACCGTCCGGGTCGCGAGGCTGATGTCTCCCGAGTTCTACCGCGCGCTCGCCGCGCACAACCGCGAGACCGACGCGCCGTTGTTTCTGATCCAGGGAGTTTGGAGCAAACTGTCAGCGGAAGGGGATTCGTGTGGCCCCGACCCCGCCGCCGGAATCGACGACGAGATCGAGCGCGTGATCGACGCCGTCCACGGCAACCTCGTGTTGTCTCCGCGCGCGTGCCGCGCGTCGGGGGTCTACGACACCGACGTGTCGTCGAGTCTTCTGGCCTACGCCATCGGAAGCGAATGGAAGACGCTCGCTCTCGACGGCGACGATCTCCACACCGGCAAAACCGCCTGCGAGGGCAAGTGGCTTCGCACCGACGACCCGCGTCCGATCGAATGCGGAGTCGTCAGGATCGGCGATCGCGCCGTCGCCTACGAGGCCGAAAGCTACGGCGTGATCCACCCCGTGAGCTTTGTGAACTGGCCGAGCCTCGATACCGCCCTGATCCGGCCGACCGCCGAGATGGAAGCCGGGATCTTCGTGGCCGGCGAGGAGGTGCGCGATGCGCGCTAGCGTGGGCGGGCGCTTTCTTGCCGCGGCGCTCGCGCTGATGTGGGCACTCGAATCCGTGCACAGCGTGGCCGACATCCGCGCCGCCGACCGCGCCTTTTCCGAGGAAGATCACGACCGCGCGCTCGCGCTTTATGAAGAGGTTCTCGCGGACGATCCGGACAACGTCCACGCGCTGGTGCGCTCCGGGTTGCTGCTGTCCCTCAAGGGGCGTTACAAGGCGGCGCTCGAGCGTTACGAGCACGCGCTGGTGCTCGGCCCCGAGAATCGCGAAGCCGCACTCGAGCGCGCCCGGGTCCTGTCGTGGGACGGGCAACACGCCGCCGCCGAACTGGCGTTCCGGGAGCTACTCACCCTCGACCCGGACGACGCGGACGCCCGGCTCGGCCTCGCGCGGACCCTGTCACTGAGCGGGCGCCAGAACGAGGCACGCGCCGAGTTCGAGAAGGTCCTCGCGCTCGACCCGGACAGCCCCGAGGTCATGGTCGGGATCGCCCGGACCTACGCCCTCTCGGGAGCGGGGAGCCGCGCGCGCGCGTGGTACGAAAGGGCCCTGACCGTCGAGCCGGGAATGAAAGACGCCGAGCTGGGTCTCGCCTATCTCGATCTGGCCGCCGGTCGCCACGACCGTGCCCGGGCGCGGGCCTCGATTCTCGCGCGGCGCTTCCCTGATGACGACGACGTCAAGGACCTGCAGGAAGCCGTGAGGCGCAAGCGCGGCCCGTGGGTGCGTGCCACCGCCGAGCGCCTGACCGACACCGCGGACAACGTTCTGGGTGTCGTTCGCTTCGAGGCCGGGTGGCCGCTGCCGGCGCGCACCGCCATGACGTTCGGGCTCAGCCGCTATGAGATGGAAGACGCCGCCGGCGCTACCGCCTCGGTCAGCTCGGCCTACGGCGTGCTGGGATGGCAGCCTGCCGGCGACCATCGTTTCGACTTTCGTTTCGGAGTCGACGACCGCGAGCCGAGCACCGCGAAGAGCACCGCCGAGCCGGTCGGCGGGGCGAACTGGTTCTGGTCGTTCAGCCCCACGTGGGAGCTTCGTCTCGGCGCAAGACGCTCCACCTTCATCTACTCCGTCGACATCCTGGACGGCCCCGCGAACACGATCGATGTCTATGATGTGACGATTGGCGGCCATCCCGCCGAACGCTGGCGGACCGACGCCGGTCTCGGCACGTGGAACATCTCGGATGGCAACCGGCGGCAGAACGCGGACGCGGGGTTCTGGTACCAGTGGGTCTTCGGGGAATCGCGGATCGAAACGGGCTACCGCTTCCGCTATGTCAACTACGACGAGAGCCTCGACAACGGCTACTTCGATCCCCAGGACTACGCGGTCAACCTCGCGCAGCTGCGAGCCAGCGGCAAGTTCGGTGCGAACGAGTACTACTACGACGTCGGGATCGAAGCAGGCTTCGAGTCGTTCACGCTGGACGGCATCGATGTCGACAACGAACAGGTCGCGGGGCTCAACGCCCGGATGGGCTTTCCCATCGGCGGTGGAGCCGCAGTCGAGGTGTTCGCGACCATCTCTAATGTCGCGCTGGCCACACCGGGTGGTTTCGGGACCCGGCAATTCGGTGTGCGCGTTCGATGGCAAGGAGGTCCGTAGCGCATGGCGCGTGAGTGCATCCTCGTGGCCGAGGACGATCCGGTGACCTCCCGGTTCCTGACCTCGCTGCTGCGAGAAAAGGGCTACCAGGTGCTGGTTGCCGAGGACGGCAACCACGCCTACCAGCTCGCGCTCGACCAGCACCCCGATCTGATTCTCAGCGATGTCGTCATGCCGTACAGGGACGGCTTCGAGATCCTGCGCGTGATCCGTCGCGACGCACGACTGGCGAACGTACCGATCATCATTCTGTCCATGAAGGATAAGGAGGAGGACATCGTTCATGGACTTCGGATGGGGGCCGACGACTACGTCGTCAAGCCGTTCAACGCGCGAGAGCTTCTCGCGCGGATACGGAAACAACTCGACCCCCGGAACGGAGAGCCGAACTGATGTACAGCGTCCTCCTTGTTTGGATCGCGGCCACCGGAGCTATTTTCCTCGCGGTGACCGTGCTCATTGTCGCCAACAAGGCGTGGCGCGAGACCCGTGAGGGCTGGCTTCGCTCGCGGCGCCGGGTGCTCGAACCCAAGATTCTCAGGTGGGCGCACGGCGAAGACGATTCGATCCTCCCGGCCCTCGGCGGCCCGCCGACCGGTGCGGACGCGCGCGCCATCGAGCTCATCCTGCTCGACCATCTCGAGCGCGTTCGGGGCATCGAGCGCGATCGTCTTGGGCGGGCCCTCGACGAGTTGGGTTTCATCGACCGGTACCTCGAAGGTCTCGAGAGCCGGCGGTGGTGGAAGCGCGCCGAGTGTGCCGAGCGTCTCGGGCTGGGTGGCGCCCGGCGGACCGTGGGCTCGCTGATCAAGGTGCTCGACGACGAGGTCTCCGAGGTCCGGCTGCGCGCCGCCAAGGCCCTGGGAAGGCTTGGCGGTATTTCCGCCGCCCGTCCGTTGATCCATGCGCTGGGAGAGCCGAACCGGTGGTCCACCATCCGGATCGCGGACATATTGAGTTCGATGGGACACGAAGTCGTCGGCGAGCTGATCACGAACTTCCCCGAGCTCAACCTGCACGCCCGGCTGGCGGCGATCGACATCCTTTCCAGGATCAAGGCGCTCGAGGCGTCCGACTGGCTGCGCGAGAGGCTCGAGGACTTCGAGCCCGACATTCGCGCGCGGGCGTGCGCCGCTCTCGGCAGTCTCGGTGACACCGCCGCCGGTCCCGAACTGATCAAGGCCCTCAAGGACGGAGAATGGCCGGTGCGAGCGCAGGCGGCGAAGGCTCTCGGCCGGATGCGCCATACCGAGGCGATCCCCACGCTCTGCGATGCGCTGCGCGACCGTGAGTGGTGGGTCCGCGCCAACGCGGCCGAGGCCCTCAAACTGATCGGTGACGAGGGCGTGCGCGCGCTGCGGCGGATGCTCGACGACGCCGACACGTTCGCCCGGCAGCAGGCCGTCCTGATGCTCCAGGAATCGGGCGTCGTCGATCAGGAAGTCGATCACCTCACCGACACCGACAATTCGCGCCGCGAATCGGCCCGTGCGCTGCTCGAGCGCGTCGTGCAGATCGGCCAGATCGGGCGACTGAGCGAGCTTTCGGAGACCCATCCGGACCCCCAGGTGCGGCTCGCACTCGCCGAGCTGCTGCCCCTGGACGACCGCTCGACTCCGGAGCCCACCGCGTGAACTGGCTCGTGCTGCTATCGAAGGCGATCTACTTCTTCAACGTCTTCGTCCTGGTCTATTTCGTGGCGTTGAACTCGATCTACGCCCTGCTCTTCCTGGTGTCGCTCACCGAAGTCTTCAAGTTCGTGCGTCGGACGTTCTTCTCCGATTACCGCCAGATCATGCAGTCGGAGATGACCTGGCCGATCTCGATCCTGGTGGCCGCGCACAACGAGGAGAAAACCATCGTCGAGACGGTCCGCTCGCTCATGATGGTCAACTACAGCGAGTTCGAGATCGTGGTGATCAACGATGGCTCGACCGACGCGACGCTCAGGCGTCTCGTGCACGAGTTCGATCTACGACGGGTGGACCGGATCTACCGGCGGTCGATCCCGACCAAACCGGTCCACGGCATCTACGGGTCCCTCGAGCACGCCAACCTCACCGTGGTGGACAAGACCAAAGGCGGCAAGTCGGACGCGTTGAACGCCGGCATCAACCTGAGCCGCTACCCGTTGTTTTGCTCGATCGACGCCGACTCGGTCATCGAGGACAACTCGCTTCTCCGGGTCATCAAGCCCTTCATGGAAAAACCCGCCGAGACCGTCGCGGCGGGCGGGATCGTCCGCATCGTCAACGGCTGCGAGGTCAAGGACGGCCGCGTGGTCGGGATCGAGCTTCCTGACGCGCCGCTCCCGATCTTTCAGGTGGTCGAGTACCTCCGGGCCTTTCTGACGGGGCGCGTCGGCTGGAGCGTCTTCCAGTCGCTGCTGATCATATCGGGCGCCTTCGGCGTCTATCGCAAGAAAGAAGTGATCGAGGTCGGCGGCTACGCCCACGATACCGACACCGAGGACATGGAGCTGGTCGTACGGCTCCACCGCCATCTCCGGGAGAGAAAGCGGAAGTACCGCATCGTCTTCGTCCCCGACCCCGTGTGCTGGACCGAGGTTCCGGACAAGATCCGCGTGCTCATGCGCCAGCGCAACCGCTGGCATCGCGGTCTGGTCCAGACCCTGTGGGCCAATCGCAGGATGTTCTTGAACCCGCGCTACGGCAGCGTCGGGATGATGTCGTTCCCTTACTTTTTCCTGTTCGAGATGCTGGGGCCGTTTATCGAGCTGACCGGATACGTCGTGGTGCTGCTGTCGTTCCTGCTCGGCATCCTCAACCTGCAGTTCTTTCTGATGTTCTTGTTCGTGGCGATCCTCTACGGCATGTTTCTGTCGATCGCCGCCATCCTGCTCGAGGAGTTCTCGTTCCGGCGCTACCCCGGGTGGCTCGATCTCGCCAAGCTGATCGCCTTCGGGATTGTCGAGAACTTCGGCTACCGCCAGATGCTCGCGCTCTTCAAGGTCAAGGCGTTTTGGGACGTCGTCCGCCGGCGCCGCGCGTGGGGCCGGATGGAGCGCACCGGCTTCCGGTCGATGGAGAACGCCGACGGTGCCCGAGGCGTCAAGGCCTGAGCCAGACCGCCGCCGGAGCCAACCCGGTTGATCCTCGCCCCGCTCTCCCTCAGAATGGGCCCGGACGACGAATCGGGGGCGAACCATGACCAAGAAACAGGCAGCGTGTCTGATGGCCCTGTCCCTCGGCGCGGTGGCGGCCGGGTTGATCGGCTGCACGACCGAGGCCAAACCTCCCGAGGTGACCTACTACTACCTCCCCGGCTGACCCGTGTGCGCCAAGGTGCAGCTCGCCGTGAGCGAGCTCGGTGAGGAGTTCGAGGGCAAGGTCGTGGCCCAGAATGTCGACGCGACGACCGAGGAGGCGAAGGCGATCTGCCAGGGTCTCGGGTTCAAGAACCACGGCCTGGTGATTCGCTCGGGGGAGGGCGAGACGCTGTGGAGCCAGCCCGACCACCAGGTCAACATGGACGACGTCCGTGCCAAGCTCGAGGAGCTGGTCTCACCGGACAAATCGTCCTGAGCCGGCGCTCAGCGAGCCTTGGCTCGTAGCATCAGGTCCACGCGGCGGTTCTGCTGCCGCCCGTACTCCGTGTCGTTGCCCGCGATCGGGTAGCTCTCGCCGTACCCGACGGCGGTAATGCGCGACGATTCCACGCCCATGCGAATGAGGTGGCCCATCACGGCATCCGCGCGGCGCTCGGACAGCGACTGGTTGTACTCCTCGCTGCCGCTCGCGTCGGTGTGACCCTGAGCGATGATCCCGGTCTTGTTGAACTCCATGAACACGTCCGCCGCCTGGTCGAGCGTCTGGCGTGAGTCGGGGTTGAGCACGGCCGAGTTCACAGGGAACAGGATGTCGGACTCGAAATGCACGAGCAGGGTCTTTTCGTCGACCCGCTCGACGCGCGTGCCGGGGATCTGGGCGAGCTTTTCTTCCTGGCGGTCCATGTAGGCACCGATGCCCGCGCCGATGCCGGCACCGATGGCCGCCCCGGCCAGGATCTCGTCGAGCTCGCCCTCGCCGGCGAGCGCACCCGCCACGGCACCGCCCGCCGCACCGTACATCGCGCCCTTCTTGGTCTTGTCGCGCTCGGTGGTGCGTGGGCTGTGCTTCCTGCCCGACGGCAACACGCTGCTGTCGGCGAGCCACGACGGCACGGTGCGCGTGTGGGACGTGCCGCAGGCGCTGCGGCAGGGCCGTCGGCTCGCGTTCCCCGCCACGGCCTACC
>JBFJTV010000021.1:0-13753 GCA_041625075.1 Candidatus Polarisedimenticolaceae bacterium
CCGAGGGATGCCAGCTTGTCCGAACGGTACAACTGCTGCTGGACCTCGGCGAGCTTCTGCGTCATTAGATTGAAACTCTCTGCCAGGTGTCCCAGCTCGTCGTCACGTTTTGCCTCGAGCCTCGAGGTGAGATCTCCCTCGGCTACCTTCCGCGTCGCCTCCACCAGCCGGCTGACCGGCTTGCCGACCAGGACGTGGAACAGAACCCAGATGATGAAGCTGACCGCCGCTACTGCGGTGGCCGTGAACAAAACAACTCGGATTCGACTGGCTTGAATTTGCCTGTCAATCGCGGCGAGAGACATCGTTACGTCGAGGACTCCGAGGACCTTCTGGCCTGCCTCGTGCGCATGGCACGACGCCTGGCTGCAGCTCGTCTCGTTGTAGATCGGGTTGATGATCCCTAGTCGGCGGAGCTGGTCTTTCCCGGCAAAGACTCTGGTCCGTTCGTTCACGGTGAGCTTTTCCAGGGGCCGGTCGGCGACATGGCACGCGTAACAGGCCTCCGCCCGCATGTCGACGATGGTGCCCACAGCCGCGTGGTCGGACGAGTAGATGATGGCCCCGTCCTTGTTGAAGATGCGGATCTCCTCGATGCCGTCCTGCTTACCGATCGTATCGATCGCACGGTGCAGACGTTCGCGCTGGTTGAGCAGCATGTCGTACTTCGTGCCACTCTTGATGGTGTCACTCAGCTGGTTGGCGTTGTGCTCGACCTGGGAGATCAGTGCCCGATGCTGGGAGCGAGTAAGAAGATACGAGAGAATCCCGATGATCGTCACCGAGGCGATCGCAACAGCCAAGATCAGTTTGTAGCTGATCTTCATCTGCTCACACTCCGGCCTGCAGTTGAGTTCGTGCAAGGACTGGGCCATGAGGTGTTGAGAAATAGGATCCGATCGGTCTCGAGTTCCCGAAGCGGACTCTCTATCCGTCGCTTTGGTTTGTGTAACGTTCAGATGGTCCGTGTAGCGGAATCATCCCGGGGGGGCCATCCGGATAACTCCAGGGGTTTCCTGGGAAAAAACCCGCACCATCTGCTGATTCGTACTCAGTAGATCGTCGATCGTAGGAGAACCTTTTTTGGCGACTTCGGGGCGGAACCTAGTGCATCCAGCCGCCGCGGAGACGGATCACGCCGACCACGACGAGAGCCATGGCCACGACGATGACGAGGAGGTTGTTCCGGAACTTGACGACGGAATCGTCCGAGCGCTTCCAGGCCGCCGACGCGTGCGCGACCACGACGGCCAGGAGCATGGTGACCAGGTGTTCGACGCGATAGCCCAGGACGCCGCCGCCGAGACCGAACAGCAGGATCAGGCCGAGGACCAAGCTCAGATCGAGCAGACCGGTGAACACCGCCATCAATGCGCGGTCCGCTCCCTTGAACTCGGCACGGCGCACCCAGCCGAGCGCGAACTTGACGATGGCGATCACCCCGACCAGGGCGACCACCCATCGCAGCTCACCATGAAGCCTGAGCAGAAAACTCATCGACGCACTCCCGATAACGCCGCGCGGCTTCCAAGTCCATTCTCGGGGCCTCCGAAGGGCCCGAAGAGTGTACCTCTTGACTCGCTTCGAGGAATCGGATTAGGGTTTCGGGCTGTGTGGCCGGGGGGGGCCAGCCAGTCAAACCGGTTCGAATTGGTGAGGAGGGGGTTTCTTATGGCTCGAAAACCTGTTCTCGTGGGGTTGGTCGTGTTGCTGGGCGTGAGCCTTGCCGGCGCGACGACCCTCGTCAAGATGGACTTCGGTCAACTCTCCAAAGAGGCCGAGCAGATCGTCGTCGGCACCGTCGTCGGTGTCGAGGGAGAGTGGGACCCGAGTCTCAGATTCATACGCTCGAACGTCACGCTGGCAGTCGAGCAGTCGCTTCGCGGCCCGGCGCCCGAGCAGATCGTCGTTCGCACGCCCGGCGGCTGGGTCGGTGGCACCGGCCAGCAGGCCCACGGTGCCGCGACCTTCGAGGTCGGGGAGCGCGTGCTGGTCTTTCTGACGTCCTGGGAGGACGGCACCGCCAAGGTGCTCGGCTACGCGCAGGGCAAATCGGGCGTCGCCAAGGACGCTCGCGGCGTGGACAGGCTGGTCGGCGGCTCGGGTAACGGGCTATCGCTCGATGGTGCGGTGCGTGAGATCGAGGAAGGGCCGAACGCCAACATCGCGCTTCGCCCGGTGAATGGAGGAGAGTGACATGAAGAACGTCAAGCTTCTCCTCGTTCTCCTGGCGGCGATCGTCATCGCCGGAGGATCCGTCTTCGCGTTCGTGCTCATCAACCCCCCGGTCAAGTGGGCCTCGGGCGATCTGCCGCGGAACATCACGATCGACTCCGACGGCCACTCCTCGGTGACCGACGGCGACGGCGGTGTCAGCGAGATCGTCAGCGCCCTCAACGGCAACCCCGACAGCTGGAACGATGCCGTTCCGGGCACCTTGATCACGACGAGCCTCGACCCGAACCCGCCGTTCGTCATCGGTGACGGGATCTCGGTGATGGGATTCAACGTCGGCGGGACCGGGTGCACGGGGGGCTGTCTCGGGATCACCATCACGCCGATTCCCGGCGCGACGCCCACCGAGACCGTGAACGGCACGGACTTCAGGCTCATGACCGACTCGGACATCTTTTTCAACCCCAGCGCCAAGTTCTACTCGAGCAGCGAGAGCAATGGGTGCCGCCGCGAGTACCACATCGAGTCGGTGGCGGTCCACGAGGCCGGCCACCTTCTGGGGCTCGACCACACGCCGGTCACGAGCGCGACCATGTACGCGTTCACCGGACAATGCAGCGAGTCCGGCGAGACGCTTCATGCCGACGACGAGACCGGAATCAACTGCATCTACACCAACGGGGCCGCCGGGTGCGGCGGCTGCACGGCCGATACGCTTATCGTCGATCAGACGAACTGCGATCAACCCACGAGCGGCGGGAACGCCGGGGACTTCGTCGTCGAGACGTTCATCGTCGACAACTGCGGCAACCCGGTCGGGGGCGCCGATGTCACGATCGACGTTCCGACCTCGCCCCAGGGACCGCTGAGCTGCTCGGGTCAGACCGACTCGGGCGGTCGTCTCGGCTGTGCCCTCGACAACCCGCCGGACGGTCTGTACGAGACCCTGGTGGCCGACGTCTCGGCGACCGGGTTCAACACCTGGACGGGTAGCGAGTGTGGCGGCGTGGGACAGCCGCCCTGCGGCTGCAGCATCGAGATCGGCGGCGGCACGGGCTGTGTGCCGACCCACAGCCGCGAGAAAGGACCCCGTTGCAGCGACGGCATCGACAACGATTGCGACGGCGCGATCGACGGCGACGATCCGGACTGCTGATCGATACGAATTCAGGGAACTCATGGGGCGGATCCCTCACGGATCCGCCCTTTTCTTTTTCACTTGCACCCGCCGGACGTCAGTCCTGCGGGAAAGTTTCCAGAACCCTTCTGAGCACCTGACCGACCTCGCCGGCAACCTCCCGAACGGTCTCGTCGGCCAGCATGCCCATGGCGCCCTCGGGGTTCATCGCGCGAACGACGGTCCGGCCGTCCTCGACCGACACGGTCACGTTGCAGGGCAAGAGCACTCCCACCCCGGGCTGCGCCGTCAGCGCCCGGTGCGCGGAAGGCGGATGGCAGGCGCCGAGGATCAAGTACGGTCCGTGGTCCACATCCAGCTTTTTCTTGAGCGTTGCCTGGATGTCGATCTCGGTCAGGACCCCGAACCCCTCGGCGGCCAGAGCCTCGCGGCAGTGCTTGACGGCCTGGTCGAACGACAGCCCGGTCGTCGTTTCATAAGCGATCTCGACGGTTTTCATGGCTGACACCTCACTTCAAGGGTCAACGTAGCACGAGCCTCACGACTGAATTCGCACCGGATTGGTCTGGAGCTTGACGACCCACGCCGGCCCCCGTACAACGTTGCCATGAAATTCGCGTTCCGACTCTTCGTCGCGATCGACTTGCTGGCGTTCGGGACGTTTGCCTCGAGTGAGGACGACGCCAAGCCCGACAGCGGCGCCGGGCGGCCCAACATCATCTTGATCAGCCTCGACACGGTCCGCGCCGACCACCTCGGTTGCTACGGCTACGACCGTCGTCCCGTCTCCCCCGCCCTGGATGCCTTTGCCGCGGGCGCCACCCGCTACACGCGGGCGCAGGCCACCTCTCCCTGGACGCTTCCGTCGCATGCCTCGGTCTTTACCGGGTTGTACCCCTTCGAGCACGGCGCCCATACCGTTTGGGTCGACCTCCCGGGAGCCAAGGCGGCGCCCGATGGCGAGCGAGAGCCCGACGCCCCGCTGATGGAAAACGTCCGGCCGCTCGCCGACGACCACGTCACGCTGGCCGAGGCGCTTCGAAAGCTCGATTACCAGGCGGCAGCGATCGGTGCCAACACGATCTATCTGCGCCCTGATTACGGCGTGGCGCAGGGGTTCGAGGTCTACGACATCCGTTCCACCTACGCCGAGGGCGTGCATCGCCGGGTCGCGCTCTGGCTGGAGCAACGCGACGAGCGGCCGTTCTTTTTGTTCGTGAACTACATGGACGCCCACCGGCCGTACAACCCGGCACCGCGCCCCGACCTCTTCCCGAAGGACCTCCCGGGTGACTCGGCGGCGACGCTCGACGAGCTCTACGACATCGCGATGGGCTCGGATGCGACGATCCCGGCGGAGCTGACCGAGCTGGCCCGGGCGCAGTACGATCGTGGTCTCGCCAACCTCGACGCCTGGCTCGGAATGTTGTTCAAGCACCTTCGGAAACTCGACCTGTTCGACGACGCGCTGATCGTGATCTTCTCCGATCACGGCGAGTATTTCGGCGAGCACCGTCTCGTCGAGCACTCGAAGGACGTCTATCAGGAAGCGATGTGGGTGCCGCTGATCGTCAAGGCGCCACGCCAGACGAGGGGAAGGGTGGAACCGGAGCTGCGATCGCTGGTGCACGTGCCGGGGATGATCCTCGGTCACGTCGCCGGCGCCGAAGAGCTGCTCCCCTCACCCGATCCCGGTGACGCGTCCGTGATCGGTGAGAACTACTTCACGCGGTGGAAGGACCTGCTCCGGCCGTGGGGGTCGAGGTTCCATCGCACACGCCACGTCCTCTATCGCGGCACCTTCAAGTACATCCACTCGACCGACGGGAACCACGAGTTGTACGATCTCGCGGCCGATCCGCGTGAGGCGAGAAACCTGATCGAGAAACGCCCGGATCTGGCTACGGCACTCGCCCAGGAGCTCATCGGACGACTCGAGAGCGGCCCGGGCGATGTTCCCGTCGAGCCGCTCCGCCCCCTAACCGAGGAAGAGATCAAACGCCTCAAGGCCCTTGGCTACCTCTAGCAACGAACCTCACGCTCCGCTCGGGTCTGTCCGAGTCTCGACAGTTGCTTGTGTTGCGAAACGGGAACGAAAAATAGATCTGTCCCCGTTCTTGGTTACGGGATGCGGAGAGCGTAGACGCGGCCCTGAAGCGTGCCCACGTAGACCATGTCGCCGGAGGCGCTCAAGCCCTTGATCTGGCCCTCGAGGTCGTGCTTCCAGACCGGGCTCCCGTCCGACAGCTTGAACGCAGCGACCTCTCCGGACTCGGTCCCCGCGATCACGATGTCGTTGCGGACCAGGGGTCGGTACGATGACCAGGTCGTATCGACCATCTGACGCCACCGCACCGTATCGAGTGAGGGATCGACACAGGCCAGGGTGTCCTCGGCCCACAACGCGAGCAGACACCCACCGGCGTGGATGAGCGATCCGTAGACCATACCCTCGCCTTCGAACACACCCACCTTCTCTCCACTCGTGAGCGAGAGTCGATGAATCATGCCCGAAAGATCGCCGACGTAGACGCTGTCGCCGATGGCAACGAGCGAGGTATTCAGGCGCTCATCGAAAGATGTTCTCCAGACGCGCTCCCCGCTCTCGGCGGCAGCCGCGAACACCTCACCCGATGGCAGGCTGACGACCACGCGCTCGCCGACCACGATCAGCGAGCTGCGGAGCAGGCGGTCGCCCTCGACATCCTCGATGCTCCACACCGAGCGCCCGGTCTCGAGATCGACGCTCCAGACCTCTCCCGACATGGTCACGGCCATTGCCTGCGAGCCGACACTCGCGAGGTCTGATGGAAAGCCTCCGGGCGTCGCGCGCTGCCAGCGGAGCTCGCCGGTCGCTGGGTCGAACGCATAGAGGTGCCCGTCGGAGACCGTGTCGGTTCCGACGACGATCGACTTCGGCGAGACGACGGGAGTGCCGTGGAAGTTCGCGACGACGCCGTCGATCGAGGTGTCGTAGCTCCAGACGAGCCGGCCGTCGTGACGGTTCAGCGCGTAGAAGTTTCCGTCGCAGGATCCGATGTAGAGCATCTCCTCCACGACCGTGGGGGGAACGAACACTCAACCGTCGGTCTCGAACTTCCAGAGAATCTCGGCGGTCACGGTATCGCGGGCGGGCGGAGACGCCGTGATCGACCCGACGCGGTACCAGCCATGATGCCCCGTGGCATCGGGCGAGTCGTTCCAGGTCACGCCGCTACCTTCGGGGCCGCGTCCCCGGAGACCCACCGGGCCACAGCCTTCCTCCCCTGCGATGCAGAGCCACGCGGTGCCTCCGGTGTGGGCGGCATCGAGCGAGATGATCGCGTCGGGCGAGATCATTTGCGTGAGTACGAAGCCCATCGGCTCGTAGTTCGAGTCCCAAGGCGTCCCGATCGTCACGCGGCTGTGGATGTTCCCGGTCAGGACGATCAGGACCGCGCCCTCCGACTTCTCGACCGCGGCGGCAAGGTACTCCGCCATCGCGCGGTCGCGGGCCTGCCCACCCCGCGCCCCGGACTTGTTGAACAGAACGATCTCGACGTCGTGATCTTCCTGTCGAAGCCGACGGAGCCCGTCGAAAAGACCGTACATGGCCTCGCTCGTGACCCCGTACTGCTGGGCCGCCTGCCACGGTGGACCTTCGAGCAGTGCCCGGCGACTGGACGGATCACCGGACGATGCGAGGAAGCCGTCGACCCGCGCCTGCTCCGAATTCGAGATCTCGATCCCGACGCGGACGGCGATACCGGTCTTCGTGGCGTGACACGCGAGGTCGAGCGCGAAGCGCGGGCTCTCTGCGGTTCCGTGCTGCTCGCCGAGCAGGACGACGTTGCCGGGACGGAGCAACTTCTCCACGCCGTCGACCGGCCTGCAAGGCGACGACTCGGTCGCGGCGGAGACGGTGACGGACGCGGACACCAGAAGGACAGACACGCAAAGCGTAGCCAACCTGCGACAAGTCATGCGGCTCCCTTCGCCCCCAGTTGTCTGCCGGTCGATTCTACCCCGCTGGATGGTTTCCGGCCGATGCCGGGATGATGACACGTCCGAGCGGGGACGTAATGGCCATGTGCGTCGAGCGCTTCGAAAACCGCCTCCGAGGTGATCTTCACTCCCGCGACGTAACCGAAATTGCAGGTTTCGCACCAGCCGTTGTGGTTTTTGGCCTCGTCGCAGGTGCACTACGCCAGAATCGTGCCGCCCGCCGCCAAGGCGAACACAGGATCCACAAGGTCAAAAGCCGGCGAAGGGCTGAACGCCCCGGCAAGCGCTAGACTGAGGAGATGCCAGACCGAGGGAGAAGCAATTGACCTTGTGCCGGTCATCCGGAAGACAGGCTGCCGCGAGCGCCGTGCTTGGGTTCACGTTCCTTGCCGGGTTTGGTTGCGCGAGCGCCCCCGAGCCGCCAACGGCGGCGCGGGAGATCGAGTGCCCCGCCGGGCCGGGAAGCATGGCGCCAAACCTGGCGCTCGGCCCGAACGGCACCCTGTACCTGAGCTGGATCGAGCCCGCAGCCGCTGGACACGAGCTTCGATTCGCGACTCTCGAGGACGGACACTGGTCGAAACCCCAGACGATCGCGACCGGCCGGGAATGGTTCGTCAACTGGGCCGACTTTCCGGCGATGGCGGCGCTGGCCGACGGCACGCTGGCCGCGCACTGGCTCGTCAAGAGCGCCGAGGACACGTACGCGTATGACATTCACGTCGCGTTGTCACGAGACGGGGGGCGGGGCTGGAGCGATCCCTTTGTCTTGCACGATGACGGGACCCGGACCGAGCACGGCTTCGTATCGCTGGTGGCCGACAACGACGGTTTCCGCGTCGTCTGGCTCGACGGCCGCGAAACGGCGCAGGGTGGTGCGATGACCCTGAGGTCCGCGATCGTCGATCGCAACGGAAGCGTTCAAGGCGACGCGTTGATCGACGATAAGGTCTGCGACTGCTGTCAAACCGACGCGGTGGTCACCGAGGACGGCTCCGTCGTGGTGGTCTACCGCGACCGCACGGACTCGGAGATCCGCGACATCTCGTCCGCCAGATTCGCGGGTATTCGATGGTCTTCGCCTCAGACGGTTCACGACGACGGCTGGTTGATGCCGGCCTGCCCCGTCAACGGCCCGGCCGTGGCGGCGATCGGAGGTTCGCTCGGCTGCGCGTGGTTCACATCCGATCGGGATCGACAGGGGCGTGTCCAACTCGCGTTTTCCGATGATGCGGGAGACACCTTTGGCCCACCAGTTCGAGTTGACGAAGGCGATCCGCGGGGTCGGGTCGATCTCTTGATGACCGAGGATGGCGCGGCGTTGGTCGTCTGGCTGGAAAGAGCGGATGTCCTCGTGCGCCGGGTGGACCGGACCGGACGGCTCGGTCCCGCGATCACCGTCACCACCGGCGCCGAGGGGCGGGCAAGCGGCTTCCCGAGAATCGCCCGGACAGGCGACCGGGTCGTCATCGCCTGGACACAGCCCGGTGATCCCTCCTTCGTTCGAACCGCCGAGCTGCCACTCGATCAATTCAGCCATTGACCCCTCGAGTCGACTTCGGCACCGTCGAAGGTCACAGGAACGGGGAACCTCAGCGCGACGATTGCGCTCCGGACGCGATTAGCGGTTCCCGGAAGCCATTCGGGTTGCCTCAGGAAGGGTGCGGAGACGCAACATGCTGGCAATTCCCACGATGGGGCCCGGTGCGAGAAAGGCGAACGCCCATTCCCACCCGAATCGATCGGCGAGCGACGGGACCAAACGGATGGTCAGAAGGGTCAGCAGAAATCCCAGACAGGTCTGCATCGTGAGCGCCGTCCCGACGTGCGAGGGCTCGGTCAGCTCACTCACCGCGGCGGAGAATTGGGCGCTGTCCGCGACGACGGCAAAGCCCCAGACCAGCGCGACGACCGTCAACAGCCCCGGTGAGCCGAACGTGGCTCCCGCGATCAAACAGCACGCGCCCGAGATCACCAGACTCAGCGTCGCGATCGCGGTTCTTCCCCATCGATCGGCGAGCTTCCCGGCTATCGCGCTTCCGACAGCGCCGACGGCGATGAGCGCGAAGCCCGCGACCCGGGCTCCGGTCTCGCTCCATCCCGCCTCGCGGTAGCTCGCGAGCAGAAACAACGGGGCCCAGGCCCACATCGCGTAGAGCTCCCACATGTGTCCGAGGTAGCCGAGGTTGGCGAGCCGGGTTGGACGTTCCCGCATCCCCGCGAAGGCATAGCGCCAGCTGAAGCGGGTCGCCCGCGGCAGTAACGGCCCCGGCCGAACGAGCGTCGCGACGATCGCCCCGCCGAGGAGGGCGGATGCCGAAGCGGTCAGAAGGACCGGTCGCCAGGGCGGGAGTCCGGCCGCCCCGCCGAAGATCGGGAGGCCGTTGATCAGGTGCGGCGAGGCCGACCCGATGGTGATCGCTCCGACGAGAAGCCCGATCCCCAGTCCCCGATCGACCGTGGTCCAGCTCGCGATCAGCTTCATCCCGGGTGGATAGACGGCGGCGAGGAAGAAACCGGTGAGGAATCGCAACGGCATCGCCGCGTTCGGCCCGTCGCAGACGATGACCCCCGCGTTCGTTCCGGCCGCCAGGATTGCCCCGGCCGCGATCAACAGGTTGGCAGAAATGCGATCGGCGAGGTTCAACCAGGCGCTGAACAGCGCGCCGGCGACAAAGCCGGCCTGGACGGTCATCGTGAGCCACGATTGCTGGCCGCGATCCAGACCCCACTCGAGGGTCAGTTGGGGCACGACCGCCGATGCCGAGAACCACACCGACATTCCGAGAAGCTCGGCGAGCATCAACAGATTCAGGTTTCGCCATTTCCCGCTCACGGCGGTGATTCTATGATGGCGGGCGTAATCGCCGAGAAGAAAGAGGGACGGGGCCCGCACCGACAAACCGATCACGAAGCTCAAGACGACGGTGACGGGGCACGAGGGCGTCGTGGCGATCAAGGGCACGGCCGTGTGCTATACGATGCCCCTGCCCTGATTCATGATTCAGGACCGACGCCGTGATTGCTTCAGGGTCTGACCCCATCGCAGGGGCGGGCGAGGCTCTGGACGAGGTCGCAGCCGGGGTCCGTGAGGCTCTCGGGACGCTCGCCGACGGTCGTGCCGGTGCCGTAGGAGCCTTCGGTTCCGAGGCCGTCATTGGCGATCACGAGGAAAAAGTACGAACCGGTCCCCGGATCGAAGCCCGCGTACTCGCCGCTGTTTCCGAGACCGCATACCTGTCCCGAGTACGCGTACTCATCGACGCTTTCGAGCGGTCCGTACACGATGGTGTGGTCGGCGCCGCCGCACGCGGGGGTGTAGTCGATCGACATCCCCCCGCCGAGCGGGTCGCGCGCTTGGACCCTCAGATCGGTCGCCTCCCCGGGTGTCGTCGCGCGTGCGATCACGAGATCGAGCGGCCCGAGACCGGTGTCGATCGGCTCATGGGTGAGCTGATCGTGGGTCGTGGCGTCAAAGACCCACACACCGCGAACGCCCGGGTCGGGAAAGAACAGCTGGTCGGTCTCGGGGTCGTAGCCGAGGTAGTCCACCTGACCGAATGCGACGGTGAGCTCCGGGCCGAGCGACGAGCCGTCGACTCTCGAGAACGGCTGGAGGTGCGACGACAGCGCGAAGTCGGTATGGGTCAGCGCAAAGCCCTTGGTCGGCGACACCAGGACGAACCCCGTCATCTGCAGCGGCAGCTGGGCCTCCGTCGTGATGAACCCCAGGGCCTCGAGGCTGTCGAGATCGATCTCCTCGATGCCTCCGGAGGGGTCGAAGAACTCTCCCGGTTCGCTGACGTACAGCCGGCGCGACTCGATCTGCATCTTGTAGTCCGGCGCGAGACCCGAGAGCTCGATCGCCTGAACACCCGGCTCGGCGGGATCGGTGTCGACGAGCTGGTTGGTACGAACGTCCACGACCGCCAGGTACGAGGGTGGTACGGGAATCGTCCCGGGATCGAGCCGCTGAATCTGAACGAACAGATGGTTGCCGTCGAGCGCCATCATCGCCATCTCGGGGATTCCGTCTTCGTCGGCGAACAACCCGAGGTCGATGGTGTCCTTGAGGTCGCCGTTCGTCGGGTCGACCTCGTAAAGCAGCTGGCTCGCGTGACGACTGACGTAGGCGCTGTCGTGATCCACGACCACGATGTCTCTCGGGTTCGAGGTGGCGCCCACGGAAAACTGCGTCACCGTCGCGAACGTGTTCGGGTCGATGACCTGAATCTCACCGAAGAGACGATGAACGACGTAGTGCCGGCCGAAGAAATGACGGACGATCGTGTCGGTGCTCGTTGGCTCGAGCCCCGTCGCTCCACTCCAGGGCGAGTCGATGTCGAAAGCCGCGCTATTACCCGTCGAGGTGAACAGATCGGAGGTGACGACAAAGACGTGGTCGTCAAAGGCGTGGGTCAGGTCGAGCGTCGCTCCCAGCGCGACGAGTCCGAGCAGTGTCCGTAGGCGTCGGATGCTGCCGGGTCCCGTCATCCTCTTCCTGCCGCCTTGACCCAGACCCACACGACCAGGGTCAGAATGCACGGGAACCCGATCAGGAACCAGATCGGGTTGCTCAGACCCGCGATGATGAACCCGACGCCGAAGACGAGAACGACCCCGACCAGCCACTGCGGATGGCGAAAAACCGGGCGTTCCTCGGGTTCCATGTCAGGAACCGCGCGGCACGCAGACGAAGGTCGCGCGCGCCAGAACGCGACCGTCCGCGCCGTGCGCCTCGACGGCCCACTCGCCGACTCCCCACAGGGTCTTGCGGCTATGGGTCCGCCAGTGGGGGCCGCCAATCCTCAGGTTGACCGATTGCATGACCTTGCCTTCACGCAGCCAGACGTGGCGAACCGTGTCCCCCGAGGCTCCTCCGATCACCCGGGTCCAGAAAGCGGCGCTCGCACCCTCGCTGAAACGATCGGCCTGACCGATCAGCCTGCGATTGACGACGTCGGTTCCCACACCGAACGCTTCGACGGACAGGCCATCGGTCGAGCGCGGGGTTCGCGGTTGCGGTTGCGGTTTCGGTGGTGGCGCAACCGTCTCCGGTTCGGCCGCGGCGGGTTCCGGTGCCGCGGCGTCGGTCACGACGGTCGCGGCGGGTTCGGGCCCGCCCGCTTTCTCTTCCGTTTGGATTGCGGCGACGTTGACCGTCGGGTCGTCGAGCGTTTGCCTCGGCGAGGTGAGCGCGGCGACCAACCACACGATGACGATGACCGTTCCGACCGTCGCGCCGACGAAAGAGATCCTTCGTCCGTTGCGCGCTGCCGTCCCGGCGAGCATATGCTCTCGAGCCGCCGCGACGCTTTCGACCGGCGTGACCTCTTCGACCGGAGTCGCCTGTTCCACCGGTTCGGGCTCAGCCACAGGCTCCCGCTCGGGAGCTGCGGTCGCAGCGGGCTCGGCTTCGAGCTCGGGTTCGGGTGGGGGCTCCGGTTCCGGTTCCAACTCGGGCTCCGGGATCACCTCGGAATCCTCGGACTCGGACTCCGAGTCAAACCAATGATCCGGCGAAGTTTCTTCGTGGAATTCTTCCTCGGGGGCCGCCTCCTCGACCTCGTCCTTTTTCCGGGCGGCCTCGGTGAACGCCTTCCACCGTAGCCGCGCCCGGGGCTTGCGCTCCGGCTCCTCGAGACTCTCGCCCAACTCCTCGCGCGCCCGGCGCCGCCGTTCCTGCTCGTACTCGGCGATCAGGGGCTCGGGATCGAGGTCGAGGACCTCGGCGTAGGCCCGGATGAAGAACTTGCCGAAGGCCGGCCCCGGAAGCTCGTCGAATTCGTCGGTCTCGAGAGCTTCGAGAAAGCGAAGACGGATCTTGGTCGTGCCGGCGATCTCTTCGAGCGGCTTCTCGCGGCTCTCACGCTCGCGCCTGAGCTTCTGGCCAAAGCTCTCCATGGCCACATTAGAGCATACGGCGCGGCCCAAGTGCGACGGCCGGAAGCCCGTCTACGGCGAGGTGCAGGTGTTCGTCAGGTCCTGCGGGATGTCGCAACCCGGCGTCCCCGTGTCCTCGGGGCGCAGCCCGGGCACGCCGCCGATCCGGCTCTCACCGTAGGGGCCCTCGATCGCCCCGTCGTTGCCCACGACGAGGAAGAACGTCGCTCCGGAACCCGGGTCGAACGACACGTTGCCGGAAGTTCCGATCCCACACACAGCGCCGCCGTACGCGGGAAGGCTGTCGATGTCACCGTAGTAGACGGTATGGTCGGTCGCCGCACAAGACGGCGTGTAGGTTACATCGACCAGACCGGTGCCGCCGTTGTAGGACGCGATCAACTGGTCGGTCGGATCCGACGCTTCGCCGGGGGTCGCCGGCGCACCCGCGGGAGCGGCAATCGTCATGATCTGGTTTACGGCCTGGTCGTTGAGCACGGTCGTGGTCCCGTCCGACCACTCGACCGTGATGGAATCGATGATGGTGGCGCCAGCGAGACCGAAGTGGGCCAC
>JBFJTV010000022.1:0-13535 GCA_041625075.1 Candidatus Polarisedimenticolaceae bacterium
CTGGCGATCGCGACGGGAGAAAAGAAACCCTTGGCCAATGCGGGCGCATTGGCCTCGGCCAGAGAGCTCAGCGACGAGGGGGCCCTCGAGCAGGTGGCGCCCCCGGGCGGGTTCGAGCCGCAAGGTCTGTTCGCGGTCGGTCTGGACGCGGCGTGGGAGATCGACGTCTTTGGCCGAATCCGACGAACCGTCGAGGCGGCGGGCGCGGAATACGAGGCCTCGGTGGAGTTGTACCGCGACGTCATGGTCAGCCTTTTCGCGGAGGTCGCTCTCAACTACGTCGACGTGCGCGCCTTCCAGCAACGGATCGTCTTCGCCCGCGCCAACGCAGACGCTCAGAGAGAGACGCTCGAAATGGCGATCGACCGCTACGAGAACGGAGTCAGCTCGAAGCTCGACGTCGCCCAGGCGAGGTACAATCTCGCCGGCACCGAGGCGGCGATCCCCGGGCTCGAGATCAGCCTGAACCAAGCGCTCAACCGTCTGGCCGTGCTGCTCGGGCAGGATGCCGGCACTCTCCAGACCGAGTTCGCGAGTGCGGGCGCGATCCCACTGCCCAGGGAAAGCATCCCGCTGGGAGTCCCCGCCGAGATCCTCCGTCAACGACCCGACATCCGCCGGGCGGAGAGGCAGCTGGCCGCCAGAACCGCCCAGATCGGGATCGCGACTGCCGATCTTTACCCGCGGTTTGCGCTGACCGGTTTCCTGGGGTTCTCGGCCCGGAAAGTCGGTGATCTTGGGAGCGGAGCGAGCCTGACTTGGGGATTCTCCACACCGATTCAGTGGAGCATCTTCTCCGGTGGGCGGATTCGAAACAACATCAGGGTTCAGGAGGAACGCACGCAGCAAACTCTGCTGTTCTACGAAAACACCGTGCTGCTCGGACTCGAGGAGGTCGAGAATTCGATCGTGGCCTTCAATGGGAACAAGGCGCGGCGCGGCTGGCTGGAGAAAGCGGTGGACGGGGCACAGGAGGCCGTGGATTTGGTGACCGTGCAGTACGACACCGGGATCACCGATTTCAACAACGTGCTCGACACCCAACGCGATCTGTTCCTGCAACAGGACAACCTCGTTGAAAGCAGTGCGGATGTCGTGATCAGCTTGATCGGGCTTTACAAGGCGCTCGGTGGTGGCTGGGACGTGGAGGCGTCGAACCAAACTGATCCCGAGTAGAATGCGGAACCCCGACATCCCTGAAAAAGGACTTCGACATGGCGCTGGACATCACCATCACCGATCCCAACCTGGTCGAAGTGCGCATCTCGGAACGGCTTACCAAGGACGATTACCTGAAGTTCGTTCCCGAGATCGAAAGCCTGATCGAAAGGGTAGGCAAGGTGCGCATCCTGATGGAAATGCGTCGATACTTCGACGCCTCGGAAACAGGCGTCGCCCGCGATTGGGTCGCGAGCGATTGAATTCAAAGGAGTCAGAGCCATGAGGAAACTGTTCGGAATCCTGATCGTGCTGGGGCTGGCCGTAACACCGGTCCTGGCGCAAAAGGTCTTTATCGACTATTCAAGTGAGTTCGACTTCGATAACGTCGAGACCTTCCAGTACAACAAGACCGAGGGGTCGAACTCGAAGAACCCGCTGATGGACGAGCGCATCGAGGCCGCGATCATCGAGGCGCTGGAGGACGGTGGGCTGAAACGGGTCGATTCGGAGCCCGATATTTTCGTCACGTACCACATCACCACGGCGGAGGACAAGGTCTACCAGACCACCAACTTCGGCTACGGCGGTGCATGGGGCGGCTGGGCCGGGTGGGGCGGAGGCATGGCAACCACCACCGAAACGACCTACACCGAGGGAACACTGATCGTCGACGCGTACGACTCGAAGGAAAAGAAGATGGTGTGGCGCGGCACCGGGACCGTGACGATCAAGGCCAAGCCGGAGAAGCAGACAAAGCAGATCGACAAGATCATCTCGAAGATGGCCGACAGGTGGCACAAGATCCACGCGTCGGACGCGAACTGACCGGCGGGTCGGCTCAGTCGCCCCCGCCGTGAACCGACAGCAGGTGGAAGGCCGCCACGACGAGTGAGTGCGTGATCCTCCCCTGCTCGATCAGCGCCGGGATGTCGTCGAGCGGGACGGTCGATATCTCGAAGGCCTCGTCGGGGTCGGGATCGGGCTCGCCGACGAGGTAAGCGCCGCGCGCCAGAAACGAGTGGCAGCGGTTGGTCTGGATCGCGGGGTTGGGGTGGACCCACCCGAGCGGGAGGATCTCGCGAGCGTCGTAGCCGCTCTCCTCCCGCATCTCGCGCCGGGCGGCATCGATCGGCGCCTCGTCCTCGTCGCACATTCCGCCCGGAATCTCGAGCGTGAAGTCCTCGACCCCGAAACGGTACTGTCGGACCATGACCACGCGACGGTCGTCGGCCAGCGGGATGATGTTGATCCAATCGGGAGCTTCGACAAGGAAGAAGTCGCGCGTGTCGTCACTGTCGGGGGGCGAGAACGAGACCCGCTCAACCTCGAAGACCCGGCAGTCCTGAAGCGTCTCGGACCGGATGCGGCGCCACGGGTCCACGGTGGGAGCTACTCTTCCTTCTTTTCCTCGGCCGGTTGTTCCTCGGCCTGCTTTGCTGGAGCTTCTTCGGCCTTGGCTTCTTCCGCCTTGGCCTCGGTCTTCGGCGTCTCTTCCGCCTGCTCCGCCGGAGCGGCGGCCGCCTTCTTCTGCTCGCTCTTCTTCAGGGACTCCATCATCTTCGTGCGCCGACGCTGCGCGCGACGAATCTGCTTCTTGAGCGCTCGGAGATCGGTGGCCTCCAGGGACTCACCCTTCTCGGCAAGCTTCTTCTTGAGGGCTTCGACCTTCTCTCCCATGGCCTCGGCCGTCGGTATCGGCATATCCTCTCCCTTCGAACCTCGCTCGCCCGCGAGATCTGCTGCGAAAGCCCGGTATCCTAGCACAGCGCGGGGTCCGGACCGGACCGGTATAATTCGCCCATGCCGCCCTACGAGAAGCACGTCTTCGTCTGTATCAACGAGCGCGCGGACGGCCATCCTCGCGGTTGCTGCGCAAAAAAGGGCTCGGTCGAGATCAGGGAGCGGCTCAAGAAAATGGCGGCAAAGGCGGGGCTCAAGGGGAAGGTCCGGATCAACAAGGCTGGTTGCCTCGATCAATGCGAGCGCGGCGTCACGGTCGTGGTCTACCCCGAGGCCGTGTGGTACTCGCGCGTGACGCTCGAAGACGTCGACGAGCTTTTCCAGAGCCACATCATCGAGGGCCGACCGGTCGAGCGACTGCTTCTCGGCGACGTCCGCGATCCGGACTGACGTGGTCTCGAAGCGCGCACACCCGACGACGAGGCCGGCGGTTCGCCGCGTGCGTGGGCCGCTGCTGCGGTGGTACCGCCGCAACCGCCGGGATCTTCCGTGGCGCAGGACTCACGACCCGTACGCCGTGTGGGTCTCCGAGATCATGCTGCAGCAGACGCAGGTATCCGCCGTCCTCCCCTACTATCGTCGCTTCATGCAGAGGTTCCCGGACGTCCACGAGCTCGCGAAGGCGCGGGAGGAAACCGTCCTCAGCGTCTGGAGCGGTCTCGGATACTACCGCCGGGCGCGCGCGATGCACCGGGCCGCGCGCGAGGTCGTCGATCGACACGGCGGGCGTGTGCCCGCCGATCCCGGGACGCTACGATCGCTTCCCGGTATCGGGCGGTACACCGCAGGCGCCGTTGCCAGCATCGCGTACGGGCGCGAGGAGCCGGTCGTCGACGGCAACGTGCGCCGCGTGCTGAGCCGGCTCGTCGGGAGCGCCGGAAACGACGAAACCGAGCTGTGGGACGTGGCGACCGAGCTGGTGCGTGGTTCGGCCCCGGGAGATCTCAACCAGGCGATCATGGAGCTCGGCGCGCTGGTGTGCACGCCGCGTTCGCCGGAATGCGGGGAGTGCCCGATGCGGTCTCGTTGTGTGGCGTACTCCGCCGGAACACCGGAAGCGTTTCCCGCACGCATCAAGGCGAGGCCGACCGAGCGTGTGCGGGTCGCGGTTGCCGTGGTTCGGAGAAACGGCAGGGTCCTTCTCGAGCGCCCTTCGCTTTCGAGCCCGCTTCGCGGCGAGTGGGATCTCCCGGCGCTCGAGCTCGCGCCGAAGGCGGACCCGAGGGCGGCGGTCGTCGCGGGTCTCGGTGAGCGTCACGGTATCGAGGTCGCGGTAGGAGCCAGACTTCGGGAAGCCAGCCACGGCATCCTCCACCGCCGCCTCCGCCTCGAGGCCTTCGACTGTCGAATGTTGCGAGGCCGGACCGCGAAGAGACGGGACCTACGGTGGTCACGACCTGCCGACCTGTCCGAGATCCCGGTTTCGGGCGCGACCAGGAAACTGCTCGTGGGGTCGGATCACCAGAAACGCTCCCACGGTGGCGCCCAAGGATCGATCCCGGCGTCGCCGTCATCGTCGGGCTCGGGATCGAGTGGTCGTGCCAGGCGATACGACCGCCCGTGAAGCAGCGGAACGGCACCGAAGGCGAGATCGAGACCGGCCCAGTAGGCTAGAAATGCCGTGACCACGACGCCGATGATGTCGCGATGTCCTACCACGGCCAGTACGATCAGGGCGGACGCGGTAAGCGCCCCGACTGGGTAAAGCAGGAATCTCAGAAGGCCGACATGCGTCCGGCCTGTGCCCGGCCGCGCCGCCTCGCGCGCGAAGGCGCCGACGGTGAAGCCGACGGGAAGCGTCGTGAGCAACACGAACCACTCGAGCCATCGGAGGCGCTCGTCGACGAGACCGCCGAGCTCCCGCCAAGGCGAGACAACCACCCAGAGCACCACCGCCCACGCGGCCAGCCACGCGAACCCCGCAATACGACGCCCGAGTCGTGCAAGACTTGGTACCGGCATGGCGTGGCGAACTTGAATCCGGGCGTTGTTCGCGGCCAGTTCCCGCGCAAAGCCGGTCGTTCCCGAACGGCAACGGGGTCAGACCCCATTCTGGAGTTGGTGTGGGAGACGTAAGACAGCTGTTTATCGAGGGACCGGCGGGGCGGCTCGAGGCGGCCGCACGGGACGCCGACTCCCCCGTGGCCGCGGCCGTTCTCGCCCACCCTCATCCGCTCTACGGCGGCACCCTGAACAACCCGGTGATCTTCCACTCGGACCGCGAGCTCAACCGCATCGGTCTCGCGACGTTGCGATTCAACTTCCGTGGTGTCGGAAAGAGCGAGGGCGTGCACGACGACGGCCACGGTGAGACCGGCGACATCGGCGCCGCCGTGGACTGGATGCGCGACGCGCACCCCGACCTCCCCCTGCTGCTCGTCGGCTACTCGTTCGGCTCGCTGTGCGCGCTGCGATACGCAGTCGCAGACGGCACGGCGTCCGCGCTCGTCGGTATCGGCGTTCCCGTCCGGATCTACTCGTTCCAGCCGGCCGGGCGGCTCGGCATCCCTCTCGCGGTCGTGCAGGGGAGCATGGACGAGTTCGGTTCCCCTGAGGAGATCGGGGCCCTGCTGCGAGGATCCCCTGTCAAGAACCGGCTGTGGGTGGTCGAGGGCGCCGACCATCGCTTTACGGAACAGGCCCCCGAGGCGGCAACGAGCGTGGTCGAGGCGGCGCGGTGGTGTCTCGAACGGTAGGGTGGCTCAGCCGAGCAGGATCAGCTCTTCCTGCATCGGGCCCGCGATCTCGGCCTTTCCCTCGGGCGTAATGAAGACGTTGATCTCGGTGCGGACCGCCATGCTGCCCTTGAGATAGATCCCGGGCTCGACCGAGAAGCACACCCCCGGCACGAGCGGACGCTCGTCCCGTGTCTCGAGGTTGTCGATGTTGACCCCGTTGCCGTGAACCGAGGTTCCGATGCTGTGTCCCGTGCGGTGCAGGAAGTGCTCGCCAAAGCCGGCGTCGTTGACGACCTTGCGGCAGGCGTCGTCGACCTCCCAGCCGTGGGTCTTGGTGCCGCCCTCGAGACGTTCGCGAACCAGATC
Organism: Candidatus Polarisedimenticolaceae bacterium; assembly: GCA_041625075.1. Lineage (GTDB taxonomy): Bacteria > Acidobacteriota > Polarisedimenticolia > Polarisedimenticolales > Polarisedimenticolaceae > JBFJTV01. The sequence continues at coordinate 5,946 of JBFJTV010000022.1, forward strand.
CACGGCGGCATCCCGAGCGCGCCGCACGACGTCGAAGATCTCGACGTACATCGAGGGCGGCTCCTGCCCCGCAAACGCGCACCATGTGATGTCGTAGTACAGACCCGGTGGGTCGTTTCTGCGCGCCCACAGATCGACGAGGATGGTATCGCCGTGGTGAAGCGTGTAAGCCTCCTCTGCGGTCGGCTCGAAGTGCGGGTCCGCGGGATGATCGTTGAACCCCACGATCGGGCTGTCGCCGTCGTTGGTCATCCCGGCTTCGTTGAAGCGCTTCACGATGAGCTCTTTGATGTCGTACTCGGTGATCTTGCGACCCGCCCTGAGGGCTTCGTCCATGACGGAGAAGGCCTCGTCCTTGATCTTCAGCACACGCTCGGCCGCCCACTTGTGGCTGTCGTAGCCGTCTTGCCCCGACACGGCCTCGAACTGCTGGACCAATTCGGCGGAGGTCAGCACCTCGTGTCCGAACGATCGCACCAACTCGACCGTTCCCGCGTCAACGACGGAAACGTACGGGATGTTGTTGTTCGGCGAGTACTGCATCGCGATCTTCGAGGGCTTTCCGAGCATGGCCTTGAGCTTTCCGTGCAGCTCCTTCCAGCCGAGAAAGAACTCCTGGCGTCCCGGAAGCGGATCGAGCTTGCGCGGCTCGACCGTGTGCGAGAGCTTGACCGGATCTCCCGACGCCGGGATGTAGTAGAACCACCGCCGGGTCGTCATGCTCGAGGTGTCCAGACCGAGAATGGCGTAAGCCATCAGATCGCGATGGTGGAAGTCGCAAAACAGCCATCCGTCGAGACCGGCCTGCCGCAGAGCCTGCTGGATCGCCACCAAATCCATCCGTACATGCCTCCCGTGGGTCAAGTCTTCTCTTATACCACGGGAATCGACGGGGGCTAGGACTTGCGGAGCTCGCGGTTTCGCGTAACGAGATCGGCGAAGCTGGTGCGGTCGAGGATGGCCGCGGCCGCGTCGCGGACGTCCATGAGGATAGAGTACAGACCGGCCTGCCGCGGGTTGCCCCGCATCATCTCTTTGAGCTCGGCGGCGCTCCCCATCGGGGCCAGCGGTCCGTCGAGCACCCGGATCACCTCGCCGAGCATGACCCGGTCGGGCGAGTGCGCGAGCGCATACCCGCCCTCGACGCCGCGACGGCTCTTGACGACCCCCGCACGTTTGAGCTGCAGCAGGATGCCCTCGAGGAACTTCGCCGGTATCGATTCGTGCTCGGCGATCTCACGAATGTGGATGACGCCCTCGCCGTGACGCTCGGCGAGATGACCGACCGCCCGGATGCCGTACTCGCCTTTCTTCGACAGCTTCATGACGCGCGCTTCACCGGCTGTGATGCCGCCGGACGTGCCTTCTCGAAGAACGCCTCCACGGCGTCGATGAACGCTTCCGCACTGTCCAGCGTGTTGATACGGCAGCGGAGCGCTTGCCCACCCGGCAGCCCGTGAGTGTACCAACCCGTGAATGTCCGCAACTTGTGGAGAGCGTGCTCGCTCTCCTCCTGCTCGCGGATCATCGCGAAGTGCCCGAGAATGAGATCGCGTCGCTCCTCCATGGTCGGCTCGACGGGCTGACGCCCCTCGAGCAGCGCCTGCGTCTGACGGTAGATCCACGGGTTCTTCATCGAGACCCGCCCGATCATGACGCCGTCGCAACCGGTTTCGCGGAACATCCGTACCGCGTCGTGAGCGGTAGCGACGTCGCCGTTTCCGACGACGGGGATCGACAGCGCCTCCTTCAGACGAGCGATGCGGCTCCAGTCCGCCTCCCCACGGTACATCTGGCGTGCGGTGCGCGGGTGGAGACCGACCGCGTTGACACCTTCACCCTCGCAGATGCGACCCAGCTCGACGTCGTTGAGCGAGTCGTCCGTTAGACCAGCGCGGAACTTCACCGTCAACGGAATCCGAATGGCCCTGCGTGTTTCGGTGATGATTTGCCGTGCGAGATCGAGATCTCCCATCAAGGCGGCGCCCGCGCAGCCCTTGAGAATCTTGTTGGCGGGGCAGCCCATGTTGATGTCGCAGACCTCGGCGCCGATCTCCTCGACGGTCCGGGCGGCCTCGGCCATACGACCGGGATCGCGCCCGTAGATCTGTATCGAGAGGGGGCGCTCCTCGTCACAATAGTGCAACCGGCGGAGCGTCAGCCGGTCGCCTTTCGCGAGCGCCTCCGACGAGATGAACTCCATCGTGACCAGACCGACGCCCCCGAGGCGCCGCAGCACCAGACGGAATTGCCGGTCGGTGATGCCCGCCATGGGCGCCAGCACGAGCGGCGGATCGATGGAGAGGAACCCTAATCTCACGGGCTCATTGTAGCAATCGGCGGCCCCGCGATCAGCGACCGCGGAAGTTCGGGGCGCGCTTTTCCGCGAAGGCCCGGAGAGCCTCGACCCGGTCCTCGGTCTCGATCGTTCCCTGGTAGCACTCCCACTCGAGCACGAGCGCGTCTTCCATGGCCATGTGCGCACCCCGATCGATCGCCCGCTTGGCGAGACGGTTCGCGATGGGACCGTTTGCCGCGATCTCCGTTGCCAGGGCCGCGACCTCGTCATCCAGACGGCCGGTCGGGACGACGCCGTCGGCGACGCCGTCGGAGAGCGCGTCCGACGCCGAGTGCATCCGCGCGGTGAAGATCCAACGTTTCGCGCGTGCCGCGCCGATCAGTCTTGGAAGCCGCTGCGTCCCGCCCGCCCCCGGGAGAATCGCGAGCGCCGTCTCGCGGAGCCCGATCGAGGCGTCCTCGGCCAGCACCCGCAGGTCGCAGGAGAGGGCGAGCTCGCAACCACCGCCGGCCGCGGCTCCTCGAACCGCGGCGATCGTGGGCATGGGAAGGTCCGCCAGAGCGTTGACTGCTCCCGCCAACCTCGGGACGAACGCACGGACTTCGTCCAGTGTCATTCCCCGCCGCACCTTGAGGTCGGCGCCGCCGCAAAAGTGCTTGCCCGCGGAGCGCAAGACGACGCACCGTGCCTCGACATCGTCCCGGAGAAGCTCCCACATGCGTGCGAGCTCGTGGACCAGATCGCGCCCGAGGGCGTTGACCGGTGGCCGGTCGAGGGTCACCGTCCTGACACCGTCGTCCGCGGCCTCGAGACTGACGAACCGAAACTCGCTCATGGACTCCCCAGCTCGCCGTCGGGCACCGGCGCCTCTCGCCGACCGCGTTGCGACGGCTCGTAGTCGTCGGGGACCTCGACCTCGATCCGTAACATCGCCATGCCGTGGGTCTTCCCCTGCGCGTCGTTCTTCAGGCTTCCCGAACCGCCACCCCCGAGCGAGTCGTGAAGCAGAAAGTTGAGCGCGCGCAGGTTCGGGAGCTCGTAGCGTTCGACGGGTCCCTTGACGATTTCCGCGAAGTGCTGCTTGACCCGATCGGCGGTCAGCCACGCCCGCAGAATCTCGTACCCGCGATCGTCGTAGGCGATCACGCCGACGTTGGATCCGTCGCCCTTGTCCCCCGAACGGGCGTGGGCCATGGAGTACAGAGGGATCTTTTTCACTTTCACTACCGGACTTCCTCGACGTCCACGGACGCGTGTACGCGGTTCTTCGGAATCAGTGCGGGCCAGAACCCGAGCACCTCGTGCGCCTTGGGTCTGCCGCCGGCAAAGCCGGTGACCCCCGGTGGACCCGACGTGACCAGCGGTGCGAGCTCCTTGCCGAAGCGGTCGGCCTTTTCGCGAACACGGTCCTTCACCCCCACCCGCAGCATGACCTCGTTGAGCGTCTCGGGCGGCGGGGTGATCGAACCGTGGCACGAATCCACGCCGACGTATTCCGTGATGGTCTCGTCGAAGGTGTAGCCGGACCGCCGCAGACGGCCCCACAGCGCATCGGCGCAAACCTCGGCCTTGGCCAGGGCGTCGGGCCCGCAGACCGTCAATTGACCCACCGCTTTGTATCCCTCGAGAAACGAGATCGACACCTTGTACGAATCGGTCGCCGCGCCCCCCCGGATTGACGAGACCAGAACTCGGTTCTTGCCTTCCTGCGCCAGCTTGATCGACGTGAAGTCGACGACGCAGTCGGGAGTGATGTAGTGCTGTGGATTCCCCATCTCGTAGACGAGCTGCTCGGCGATGGTGTCCACCGTGACCAGCCCACCGGTGCCGTCGTGCTTGGTGACCACGAACGTGCCGTCGGGCTTCACCTCGACCACGGGGTATCCGAGGTGGTCCCATCCCTCGACTTCCCACCACCGCGAGAAATTGCCGCCGGTGCACTGCGCGCCGCACTCGAGCACGTGGCCGGCGACGGTTCCTGCCGCGAGCAGGTTCCACTCGTCGGCGGGCCAGGAAAACTCGGAGATCAGCGGCGCCACGACCAACCCGGGGTCGGTCGAGCGTCCGGTGACGACGATGTTTGCCCCGCGGCTCAGGGCCTCGGCCGCAGGAAACGAGCTGATGTAGACGTTTGCCGAGAGCACGCGATCGCGGATCTCCTCGAGCGGCCGACCGTCTTCCATGTTGCTCAGCGCGATGCCGTCGTCGATCAACTCGTCGAGACGGTCGAGGATGTCGTCACCGGTGACCGTCCCGATCTTCAGACCCGTCGCGCCCTGTTCGCGAGCGACGTCGAGCAACGCGGTGCGACACGCTTCCGGGTTGACCCCTCCGGCGTTGGCCACGACCCGGACGCCCTTCTTGCGGAGCGCCGGCAGGACCTTCCTGATCAGATCGACGAAATCGGTTGCATATCCGCGGTTGGGGTCGCGTTGCCGCTGCTTCTGCATGATCGACATCGTGACCTCGGCGAGGTAGTCGAGGGTGAGGTAGTCGAGCGGGCCCTCCTCGATCAGCCGCACCGGTGCGTCGACGGAGTCCCCCCAGAACCCCTGGCCGTTGGCGATGCGGACGATCGTGTCACTCATTGGGTGTCGGTTCCCGGAATCGGTGATTATATCGGAGATGGGAGCTTTCCGTGCGTCAGCGGGTCTCCGAAGTTCCTGCTTCGGAATCACCCAGACCCGCGGCGGCCAGGATCATGACCGCCGTCTCGACGAGGTGATCGAGATCGAACGGCTTGTGGACCACGGCCGCGATGCCCGACCGCTGCACCTGTTTCTCGTCGAGGGTCGCACCCCAACCCGTCACCAGGACGACCGGCGTGGCAGGGGTCGCCGTTCGGATCCGCTTCGCGACGTCCCAGCCCGAGATGTCGGGCATGCCAAGATCGGTAAAGACCAGATCGTAGGGCGCGAGGGCCGCCATCGACACGCCGTCGGTTCCGCACAGCGCCATCTCGACGGTGTGCCCCTCGGCCGCCAGCGCTTCCCGAACCAGCTCGGCTATCTCGGGCTCGTCGTCGATGACCAGGATGCGGCTCGGACGGACGAGCTGGGGGAGCGCCGCGCGGTCACCAGCGTGCTCCTCGATCGTGGTGTCGGCGGCGGGGAACCTCAGACAGAATCGCGTGCCGCTACCGACCTCGGTGTCGACCTCGATCGACCCGCCGTGCCGTTTGACGATACCGTAGACGACACTCAGTCCGAGCCCGGTCCCCGAGGGGCCCTTCGTCGTGAAGAACGGGTCGAACAGCTGGCGACGAACTTCCTCACTCATTCCCACGCCGTCGTCCTCGACCCGCGCCACGAGCGTCTCGGCCTCCTTCCTGCAGCTCAGCTCGATGGTTCCGCCCCCGGGAAGGGCGTCGATCGCGTTGAGGATCAGGTTGGTAAAGACCTCGCGGAGCTCCGCGGCGTTTCCGAGAAGACGGCACTCGGATTCGGTGTCCAGATCGGCCCGGACATCCACCTCGAGATCGCGGTGCGCGAGCTCGGTCCAGCGTGTGCGGGTGATCTCGATCGAGCCGTGAATGACCTCGGCGAGGTTCACCGGCGAGAACAGCTTGTCGCGGCGGGTGCGTGAGAACTCCTGGACGCGGCGGACCGTCTCACGGCCGTCTTGCGCGGCCTTCTCGATCACGTGCAGCTCGCGGTCTACCCTCGGGCTGAACTCCTGACGGCGGAGCAGCTGCACCCGCCCGAGAATCGCACTCAGAAGATTGTTGAAGTCGTGCGCGACACCGCCTGCGAGCTCACCGAGCGCGCTGAGCTTCTCGGTCTGCGTGAGCTGTTCGCGCAGCCGCTTGGCCTCGGTCATGTCGATCAGAAGACACTCGGCCGCCGGGCGACCGCGATACTCGATTCGACTGCCGCGTAGCTCGAGATGCCGAATCTGCCCCGTGGTGTCCGTGGCGACCACGTCGAGCGGGTTCATGGCATCGCCCCGCTCCCAGGCGCCGATCCTTGCGGCCGCGAGCGCGGCCGACGACGGGTTGAAGATGCGAGTGAGCTGGAACCCCGGGGAGAGGGCCTCGTCCTCGTTGATTCCGAAGGTCTCGATAAAGCCCTTGTTGACGAAGCAGATCTTGCCGCCCTGGATGATCAGGATCGAGTCGGGCGAGTGCTCGACGAGTGTCTTGTACTGCGCCTGGGACTCCTCGAAGGCGCGGGTGCGCTCGCGCACCTGCTCCTCCAGCGTCGCGTTGAGCTCCTCGAGGGCGCGCTGGAACTCGCTCGATTCCTCCTGCTTCTCCTGAACCCGGTCCATCATGACGTTGAACGCGCGCCCGAGGTCGGCGATCTCGCGTGGCCCGGTCACGCGGATTCGGTGGGTCATGTCACCGGCGGAGAGCGCCTCGGTTCCCTCGGCGAGGTGCCGCAGAGGCGCGGTGATTTTGCGGGCGAGCCACCGTCCCGCGCCGACGGCCACGGCGGCGAGGACCAGGCCGAGAATGGAGAGGCCGAGATCGAGCCGGCGAAGCTCGCGATCGAGCGGCGCGTACGACAATCCGACACGCACCGTCCCCCACGGCTTTCGGACCCCACTGACCATGACCGGGACCACGACCTCGAGCGCGGTCTCGTCGGGATCGCCGTCGCCGCCCACCACGACATCGAAGCTGGTCGCCTCGGACTCGGGGCCGGCCTCCGGGAGCTGCTCGATGGCCGTCAATGGCGGACGGCCCGCGACACCGGCGACGGCGCCTTCCTTGTCGTGGATCACGACGTAGACGAGATCCTTGTCGCCCGAAGCCCCGTCCGCGGCGATCTGGAGCGCCGCGTAGTTGTAGGCGAGCAACGACGGGGTGGCGACGGCGCCGATGCTGCGGGCAACCGACAGACCGCGAGCTTCGAGTCCGGTCCTCAGCGTGGAAGCGACGCTCGAGTGCACGACGAACATGGTCGTCCCGATGAGCACGATGACGACGAGAGCGACGGCGATCGAGAAGGTCTGCTCGAGCCGGCGGCGCTTGAAGAAACCCCGGATCACGAGCCTGTTCTTGATCTGCTGAACCAGACCCGTTCCATGTCGACGCTCGCGATTCCGAGAGGGCTCGGCTCGAACCCGCGAACCGTATCGCGCAATGCGATTAGACCGACGGTGTGGTACAGCGGCACGAGCGGAGCCATTTCGAGAATCCGCTCCTCGGCGTCGTGATAGATGCGCGCTCGTTCCACCGGGTTCATCTCGCGCGCGCCGCGCTCGAGCAGGGCCGTGGTCCGCCCGTCCGCGAACGCGAACCAGTTGGCCGACCCTTCGGGCTTGAACATGGCCGCGAGAAAGGAATC
>JBFJTV010000023.1:0-13390 GCA_041625075.1 Candidatus Polarisedimenticolaceae bacterium
AGCGGACGATGGTCCTCGAATTCCAGCGTGCACAGCGAATGCGTGATGCGCTCGATCGAATCGGATTGCCCGTGGGCGAAGTCGTACATCGGATAGATGCACCACCTGTCGCCCGTGCGATGGTGCGAGGCCTTGAGGATGCGGTACATCACGGGATCGCGCATGTTCAGGTTGCCCGAGGCCATGTCGATCTTGGCGCGCAGGACGCGAGAGCCGTCGTCGTACTCGCCCGCGCGCATCCGCTCGAGCAGATCGAGGTTCTCCTCGACGCTGCGATCGCGGTACGGGCTCTCGGTGCCCGGCTCGGTCAGCGTGCCGCGGTGCTCGCGGATCTCGTCGGCGGTGTGGTCGTCGACGTAGGCCTTGCCCTTCTTGACGAGGTCCACCGCGTATTCGTAGAGCTGCTCGAAGTAGTCCGAGGCGTAGTACTCGCGATCGCCCCAGTCGAACCCGAGCCAATGGATGTCCTCCTTGATGGCCTCGACGTACTCGGTTTCTTCCTTGGTCGGGTTGGTGTCGTCGAACCGCAGGTTCCCCAGCCCGTCGTACTTCTTGGCGATCCCGAAGTCGACGCAGATCGCCTTGGCGTGCCCAATGTGGAGATAGCCGTTGGGTTCGGGTGGGAAACGCGTGTGAACGCGGCCGCCGAACTTCCCCGTGCGGAGATCTTCTTCTACGACCTCTTCGATGAAGTTGAGCGCCTTCGGCGCCTCTTTGTCGGGCAATTCCATCAGGGTCCCTCAGGACGCTTCGGTGGCCCGCCGGTCCAGACAGCGGCGGATCCGGTTCGCGGTCTTGTCCTTGCCGAGAATCGTCAATGTATCGTAGATCGCGGGGCTGATCGTACGTCCGGTGACCGCCACCCGCAGCGGCTGGGCGACGTCGCCGAGCTTGAGCTCGTGCTGCTCGCAGAACCTGGCGATCAGCTTCTCGAGCCCCTCGGCGGACCAGGGCGTGAGCGCCTCGAGCTCCGGCGCCAGCCGTTCGAGCGTTTTCCAGCCCCGCCCCTCCTTCTTCTCAAGGACCTTGCGAACGGCCTTGGGGTCGTAAACGACCTCGTCATCGGGCGCAAAGAGCGGAGCGACCTTGGTCTCGACGTCGCGAAGGGTCCTGAACCCCTTGCAGGCGACCAGCACCTGCCGTGTGATGTCGTCATCCATCATCGAGCGCAGCGCCGACTGGCCCACCTCGAGATAGTCGCGAAACGCCTCGGTGAGCCGGTCCAGCGGAAGGTCGGCGCCCCAAAGCGTGTTCATGGCGAGCAGCTTGTCGCGATCGAACCGACCCGCGGTCTTCCCGACCCGATCGAGCGAGAAGGCCCGCGCCATCTCGTCGAGACTCATCTTCTCGCGGTCGTCCCCTGGGGACCATCCGATCAGCGCGATGAAGTTCGCGAGCGCCTCGGGGAGATAGCCCTCCGCGCGAAAGTCGTGCACGTAGACCGCCTCGGTGTCGCGCTTCGACATCTTCGACCCGTCCATGTTGAAGACCAGGGGGAGGTGCGCGTACTTTGGTATGGGGTAGCCGAGAGCCTGCTGCAGCAACACATGCCGCGAAGTGTTCATCAGGTGCTCCTGCGCGCGGAGTACGTGCGTAATCTCCATGGCCGCGTCGTCGACCACGACGGCGAAGTGGTAGGTCGGCCAGCCGTTCGACTTGACGATGACGAAGTCGTCCATCTCGTTGACCGGAAACCGAACGGTCCCAAGAATCTCGTCACGAACCTCGACGTCGTGATCCGGAATCTTGAAACGCACCACGACCGGCAGACCGTCCGCGCGCGCCTTCTCCGCGTGGCCCTGGTTCGGAAAGGTCTTGGGTCTCGGATACCGGAAGTTGCGTTTGGCGCGCGATGCCTCGCGGCGCATGGCGTCGAGCTGCTCGGGAGTGTCGAACGCGTAGTAAGCGATTCCCGAGTCGAGCAATTGCCGGCAAGCCGCGTCGTACAGCTCGCGACGCTCGCTCTGGCGGTAGGGTCCGAAATCGCCGCCGACCCCGGGTCCCTCGTCCCACACGACCCCGAGCCACCTCAGGTCTTCTAGCAGCTTGTCCTCGGCGCCCTCGACGTTTCTCCGGACGTCGGTGTCCTCGATGCGCAGGACGAACGCCCCGTCGCCGTGGCGGCAAAACAAGAAGTTGAACAGCGCCGTGCGCGCCCCGCCGACGTGGAGATAGCCGGTGGGCGAGGGGGCGAACCGTGCTCGGACCTTCGTTGACGTCATCCGCGTATCCTGTCCCGCTCTCGAGGAAGAATCAAGGCCGTTGCCACCAGGGCTCCTCGACCCAGTAGACGTGGATCGAGTTTCCGATGACGTGGTCGGGCTCGCGTTCCAGGAGCGGCCGGAAGAACTCGCGACCCCGCTCGTTGAAGTACGGGCCGATCAGATTGGTCGCGCTGATCGCGACATACCCGGGAAGCGCGGGCGCGACGATCTGTCTCTGCGCAAAGAATGGCGCGCCCGGAAGATGGGTGCAGTTTACGCCGTAGTACGACGGGTCGGCCGTCCCGAAGTAGCTCAGGTTGACGTGGTTGACGCCCTCGGCCTCCATCCAGCGCTGCAGACCCTTGAGATCCTGGCCCCAGTCGAGATTCGAATCGACCAGATAGGACTTGCCGTGACGCGGCCCGCCCACGAGCGCGTTGAAGAACGTGAGGTAGTGCGGGTAGACTCCCGCGCCCTCCAGGACGAGCAGCAACCCGAGAGCGGCAAGCACGTATCGCGCGACGCGTCGCCCGGACGAAAGCAGAGCCTCGACGCTCCTTGAGCCGACGACGATGGCGAGCGGAAAGAGGATCAGGATGTGGCGAGTGCCGATGTTGAGCTTCGCCGTCATCGCCCCCGCGAGAAAGACCAGCATCGGCAAAAAGACGAAGATCTCCTTCCGCAGGAGGGTCCCCCGATGCCTGACGCTCAGGTAAATGCCTCCGAACATCAAGAGCAGGAGCGCGAGCGGCGTCTTGATCAGAAAGGCGACGGGAAAGAAGTACCACCAGCCCTCCTCGCTGTACTTCCCCGCGAGGTAAGCGCTGCGCTTGGCCGCCTTGAACTGCCCGCGGAGAAAGCCCTGCGAGTAGGCGTTCGGAAGAAGGTGCCGGCCGTCCACCCAGGCCACGACGCGCGCGAGCGTCGGCACGCGCTCGACGACGGTCGGATCCTCGTGCAGCCGGTACCGCCAGCCACTCTCGGAGCTCGGATCGTATCGGAAGCCATAACTGGCCCAGATCGTGAACCACGTCGCGGAGACCACCAGGACCACCAGAACGAGGCCGGCCAGCCACCGGCGCCGGGCCCATGGCTTTCCAACCCGTGAGAGCACTTCGGACGAGGGCACGGCACCGATCGCGACGAAGACGAAGACGACCGGCCACAGCAGGACCGCCGAGAACTTGCTGATGTGGGCGAGCGCGAAGAAGATCGCGAGTCCGGTGACGTTTTGCCAGCTCGATCGTTGCGAGGTGCGCCACAGAAAAAAAAGGGCGCCGAAGGCGAAGACTGTAAAGCCGAGATCCGTCGTCACGAGCCGGGAATGGGCGAGGAGGTTCGGTTCGAGCAAGAACAGAGCGAGCGCGGCGACGGCGGGAGGCCATCCGTACCACGCCCGGACCCACACGAAGACGAGCGCCCCGAGAATAACGGCAAGCAGGACGATCATGAAGCGTGCAGGAAAGAGAACGTCCTCGGCATCGTTGGCGGTGTAGACGAAGTCGTGGCAAAAGAAGAACTGCTCACCACCGACCCAGGCACCCGGGGCGGTGCCACCGATCTCGTCGGGATTCAGGACGACGCCGCCTTTTCCGAGCAGGGGAAGCGCCGCCCACATCCGGACGAAGGGCGGATGCTCCGGGTCGATGCGATAATCACCTTCGGTGAGGGCCGCGTAGCCCGCGGTGAGATGTTGCGGCTCGTCCCACGTGCCCGACTTGCCACGATAGCTGGTGACCGCCAGCCCGATCAGCAACACGCCGAAAACAAAGACCGCGCAAACGGGTCCGAGGCGCTTCCACACGTTCTCGCTCATCTCGACTCGGCAGCAACGTTGCGTCGGAGAGAGAGGGCGCCGATGACGCGCGCGGAAACGCGGCACCGATGGCGGAGAGGGAGGGATTCGAACCCTCGGAAGAGGTAAAACCCCTTCAACGGATTAGCAATCCGCCCCGTTCGGCCACTCCGGCACCTCTCCGCGAGCACATTCTCCGGGCGGAACCGCAGGATTGTAGCGCAAGGCCTCCGAGGTGTCAGCGGGCCGCGATGGCGGAGGGGGTGGGATTCGAACCCACGGAGCTTTCGCTCAGCGGTTTTCAAGACCGCCGCCTTCAACCACTCGGCCACCCCTCCGGGAGCAGGTCAACAAGAGCCTAGGATGATGACTCGATCCGTCGCTGTCCGCCCATGTAGGGACGGATGGCCTCCGGCAGAGCCACCGAACCGTCGGCCTGCTGGCAGTTCTCGAGGATCCCCACCAGCGTTCGACCCACCGCCAGACCCGACCCGTTGAGCGTATGGACCAACTTCGGTTTCGACTTCGGTTGCGGCCGGTAGCGGATCGCCGCGCGTCGCGCCTGAAAGTCGGTGCAGTTCGAACACGACGAAATCTCGCGGTAGGCGTTCTGGCCCGGAAGCCAGATCTCGATGTCGTAGGTCTTGGCGGCCGCAAAGCCGAGATCGGCGGTGCACAGGCTCACCACGCGGTAGGGGAGCCCCAGCCGCTTGAGCACCTCCTCGGCGTTGATGGTGAGCTTCTCGAGCGCGTCGTAGGAGTCCTCGGCGCGCGTGATGTGCACGAGCTCGACCTTGTTGAACTGATGTTGCCGGATCAGACCGCGGACGTCTTTGCCGTAGGAACCGGCCTCGCTTCTGAAGCACGGGGTGTACGCGGTGTAGGCGATCGGGAGCTGCCCGGGCTCGAGGATCTCGTCCGCGTGGATGTTCGTGAGCGGAACCTCGGCCGTCGGCACGAGGTAGTAATCGCCCGGGGTCGTCTTGAACAGGTCCTCCTCGAACTTCGGTAGCTGGCCGGTGCCGATCAACGCCTCGGGGTTGACCATGAAGGGCGGGAGCACCTCGGTGTAGCCGTGCTCGCGGGTGTGGAGCTCGAGCATGAACTGGATCAGAGCTCGTTCGAGGCGTGCGCCGTCCCCCATGTAGAGAGCGAAACGCGCCCCGGCGAGCTTGGCGGCGCGCTCGAAGTCGAGGATGCCCAGGGCCGGTCCCAGATCCCAGTGCGCCTTGGGCTCGAAATCGAAGGACGGTTGGTCCCCCCAGGTCCGGATCACGGGGTTGTCCGCCTCGGATTCTCCGACGGCGACACTCGCATCGGGGATGTTGGGGAGCTGGAGCATGAAGCTCCGGAGATCCTCCTCGGTCGTCTTGAGCCGTTCCTCGAGCGCGGTGATCTTCCCGCCGACCTCGCGCATCTCTTCCTTCAGGACGGTGGCGTCACCACCCTCCTTCATGATCCGGCCGATCTTCTTCGAGCTCTCGTTGCGGAGCTTCTTGAGGGTTTCGACCTCCTGCAGGAGGTTGCGACGCGTCGCGTCGAGATCCTCGAGCGGCTGCAACGACACGCTCTGTCCCCGGGTCGAGAGCGCGGCCTCGACTTCTTTGAGGTGTTGGCGAACGTAGTTGAGATCGAGCATGGATTGCACCGTCCAGACGACGTCGTTTTCTCACCCTCCGGGATCGCGCATTGTAGCCCGGATCGCCGCCCGCAGCCGCGTCCCCGGGTGGTATCATCGAGGGCCCGTTCGGGGTGGGCCACGGGAGTCCTTCATTTTGCAAAAGCTAAGGATCGAGGGTGGCCACCGCCTCCGCGGCAAGGTCAGGATCGGCGGCGCCAAGAACGCCGCGCTGCCCGCGCTCGCCGCCTCGTTACTGATCGGCGAGCGGCTCGATCTGACCAATGTCCCCAACGTCCGGGATGTGCGGACGATGCTGCGCGTGCTCGAGCAGCTCGGGGCGCGTGTCGACGCCACCGAGAACCGCACCGTCCTCGAGCTCACCTCTCTGGCGTCGTTCGAAGCGCCCTACGACCTCGTCAAGACGATGCGGGCGTCGGTCATGGTGCTCGGTCCGCTGGTTGCCCGCCACGGGCGGGCGCGGGTCTCACTGCCCGGTGGGTGCGCGATCGGCGAGCGCCCCATCAATCTTCACATCGAGGGTCTCACCCGCATGGGGGCGGAGGTCGAGCTCGAGCACGGCTACGTCGAGGCCCGCGCGAAGCGTCTGAAGGGCGCGACGTTCAACTTCCCGATCAAGAGCGTCACCGGCACCGAGAACCTCATGATGGCCGCGACGCTGGCCGAGGGGACGACGGTGCTGCACAACGCCGCTCAGGAACCTGAGGTCGTGTTCGTTGCCGAGCTCTTGAACGCGATGGGTGCCTCGATCCACGGCGCGGGGACCGACGAGATCGTGATCGAGGGTCGCGAGCAGCTCCACGGTGCGTCGATGGCGGTCATTCCCGATCGGATCGAGACCGGGACGTATCTGGTCGCGGCGGCGCTCGCCGGTCACGGCGTGCGGGTCGAGGGCACACGGCCCGACCACATGACCCCGGTGCTCGACATGCTCGATCTCGCGGGTGTCACGGTCGGGATCGAGGACGACGTGTTGATCGTCGATGCCGTTGACGAGCTCCGGAGTCACGACCTGACCACGGCGCCGCACCCCGGTTTCCCGACCGACATGCAGGCCCAGTACATGGCGCTGGTCACGCAGGCGCACGGGACCTCGATGATCGCCGAGACCGTCTTCGAGCGCCGCTTCATGCACGTCGGCGAGCTGCGCCGGATGGGGGCGGACATCCGCATCGATGGTCAGACCGCGGTGGTCGTGGGACCGACGCCGCTGACCGCGGCCCAGGTGATGGCGACCGATCTGAGGGCCTCCGCCTGCCTGGTCCTGGCCGGGCTGGTCGCGGACGGCATCACGGTCGTCGATCGCGTCTACCACCTCGACCGGGGATACGAGCCGATGGACGAAAAGCTCCGGGCCCTCGGGGCCCATGTGGAGAGAATCCGATGAGCGACTGTATCTTCTGCAAAATCGCGGCGGGGGAGATCCCGTCGGACATCGTCCACCAGGACGACGACGTCGTCGCCTTCAAAGACGTGAACCCGCAGGCGCCGGTCCATCTCCTGATCGTCCCGCGCAAGCACATCGCCTCGCTGGACGAGGCCGCGGACGCAGACGCGCCGCTGATGGGGCGGCTTCTCGTCACCGCCCGGGGCCTGGCCCGCAAGCACGGTGTCGCCGAAGGCTACCGCCTGGTCAACAACGTCGGGGCCGAGGCGGGACAGTCGGTCTTCCACATCCACCTCCACCTGCTGGGTGGGCGTCCGATGGGATGGCCACCGGGGTAGTGCACTAAGCCCGTCGATTTGGCGGTAGCAGGCCGGCCGCGGGTGGCCTGGAACGCGGGTCGTTCGCTACACTGACCGACCTCACCCAGCGGTCTTGACAATCTGGAGGCCAAGATGAAGAACCCGGTCATCGTCAGTGCGGTGCGCACCCCCATCGGCAAGTTCCTGGGGTCGTTGTCGTCGATCCCGGCGACCGAGCTCGGCGCGCTCGTCGTCCGCGAGGCGGTCGCGCGTGCGGGTGTGGCGCCCGATCAGGTCGACGAGGTGATCATGGGCAACGTCGTCGGTGCCGGGCTGGGGCAAAACCCCGGACGGCAGGCGGCGATCGGTGCCGATCTCCCGGACTCGATTCCCGCGATGACGCTCAACAAGGTGTGCGGGAGCGGGCTCAAGGCGGTGGTGCTCGGCGCGCAGGCGATCAAGTGCGGCGACGCCGAGGTCGTGGTCGCCGGCGGGATGGAGTCGATGTCCAACGCGCCGTACCTCGCGCCCGGTGCGCGAACCGGATTCAGGATGGGTAACGCCAAGCTGATCGACTCGATGATCCACGACGGTCTGTGGGACAAGTACAACGACTTTCACATGGGGAACACCGGCGAGGTCGTTTCCGAGAAGTACGAGGTTTCTCGCGAGGAGCAGGACGACTGGGCCGTCGAGAGCCACAAGAAAGCGATCGCTGCGATCGATGCGGGTGAGTTCAAGCGCGAGATTCTCGCGGTCGAGGTTCCCCGAAGAAAGGGGGACCCGGTGGTTTTCGATACCGACGAGTCCCCGCGACGGGACACCTCGCGCGAGGCGCTCGCCAAGCTCAAGCCGGTGTTCAAGAAGGACGGCACGGTCACCGCGGGGAACGCCCCTCCGGTCAACGACGGCGCCTCGGCGGTGGTCGTCACCTCGGCAGGGGCCGCCAAGCGGCTCGGACTGACGCCGCGCGCCGAGATCCTGGCGTACGCCTCGAGCGGTCTCGCCCCGGAGCTCGTGATGATGGCTCCCGAGAAGGCCGTGCGGGCGGTGTGGGAGAAGACCGGCTGGACTGTCGAGGACGTCGATCTCTACGAGTTCAACGAGGCCTTCGCGGTCCAGCAGGTTGCGCTCGGGCGCGTGCTCGGGATCGACCGTGCCAAGCACAACGTGCGCGGCGGTGCGGTGGCGCTCGGCCACCCGATCGGCGCCTCGGGCGCCAGGATCCTGACGACCCTGCTGCACGCGCTCGAGGACCGCGATCAGCAAACCGGGATCGCGGCGCTGTGTCTCGGCGGCGGTAACGCCGTCGCGATGGCGATTCGACGGCTGTAGTCAACAAGGAGGGTGGGATGGAGATCCGGACCATCGGCGTCGTCGGCGCCGGGCAGATGGGCAACGGTATCGCTCACGTCGCGGCGCAGGCGGGCTTCGACGTCGTGATGCGCGACGTCGAGGATCAGTTCGTCGAGAAGGGCCTCGTCACGATCGACAAGAACCTCCAGCGGGCCGTTGACAAGGGCAAGATCGAGGCGGCGGACAAGGCGGCGATCCTCGAGCGGGTCACCGGAACGACCGCGCTTGGCCATCTGTCGACATGCGATTTCGTCGTCGAGGCGATCGTCGAGAACCTCGAGGCCAAGATCCGCCTGTTCGCGAGCCTCGACGAGATCACCCGCGACAAGATCATCCTCGCGACCAACACCTCGTCGATCTCGGTGACACAGTTCGCCGCGGCGACCAAGCGGCCCGAGCGTGTGATCGGGATGCACTTCATGAATCCGGTGCCGGTCATGAAGCTCGTCGAGGTCATCCGCGGGCTCGGCACCTCCGACGAGACCACGGCGACCGTGACGGGGCTGGCCGAGAAGCTCGGCAAGACCCCGGTCGAGTGTCGCGACTTTCCCGGCTTCGTGAGCAATCGCGTGCTGATGCCGATGATCAACGAGGCGATCTTCTGTCTGCAGGAAGGCGTCGCCACGCCCGAGGCGATCGACACGATCATGAAGCTCGGGATGAACCACCCGATGGGCCCGCTTACGCTCGCCGACTTCATCGGGCTCGATACCTGTCTTGCCATCATGGAAGTGCTGCACGGGGGTCTGGGTGACGACAAGTACCGCCCTTGCCCGCTGTTGCGAAAGCACGTCGAGGCCGGGTGGCTCGGGCGCAAGACCGGCCGCGGGTTCTACGACTACTCCGACAGGCCCGAGAAGGTCGGCGCCGGCGGCAAGTGACCGAACGTCGGCGACCGCCGCGGGTCGAGGTCGCGCTGGCGATCGCCGTCCGCGCCGGCGCGGTTCTCGTCGCGCGCCGCACTCCAGACGAGCACCTCGGCGGGCTGTGGGAGTTCCCCGGCGGCAAGATCCGGTCCGGCGAGGACCCCTCCGACGCCGCGCAACGCGAGCTGCGCGAGGAAACGGGACTGCTCGGGGGGCGGCTCGAGCCCCTGGTCGTGGTCGTCCACGACTACCCCGATCGCGCGGTACGGCTCCACGCGTTCGTCGTCCGCGATCCCGACGGGGAGATCTCGATCGACGGTCGCACGTGGGAGTGGGCGTCCCGGGACCGACTCGCGGACCTCGAGATGCCCGCCGCGAACGCGGCGATCCTCAGAGCCCTCGAATGGCGGTTGGATTAGAACGATGTCCGACGGCACGACCTACAGGGTGGGTGCGCGCGACGTCGGGAAGCGTCTGGACCGTTACCTCTCCGAGAAGATCCCGAAGCTGTCGCGATCACGGATCCAGCGCGCGATCGACGAACGCGTCTCGCTGTCGTGGACGCCGCGCGTGCGCGCGGCGAGCCGTCTTCGGGCGGGCGGCGAGATCGTCGTCGGGTTCGCTCCCCTCGACGAGACGCCGATCGATCTCGACATTCCAGTGCTCTCGCGCGGTCCGGGTTGGATTGCGGTCGACAAACCCGCGGGAGTCCCGGTGCACCCCGTCAACCGCGTGCGGATCAACAGTTTGATTCGCGTGCTACGGCGTCAGGAGGACGACGACGCGCTCCGCCTCGTCCACCGTCTCGACGCCGAGACCAGCGGCGTCCTTTTGATCGCGACCGACGGCTCCACGGCGCGTCGACTGTCGGCGGCGTTCGAGCGCCGGGAAGTTCAAAAGGAGTACCTTGCACTCGTGACCGGCGTGGTCGCCGGCGACGACGGCGTCATCGACGACACCATTGGAAGCGCTCGAGGGTCGGAGGTCTTCGTCCGGCTCGAGGTCGGCGTCGGTGACAAGCGCGCGGTCACGCGATGGCGTGTCGAGCGGCGTCTCCCGGGCCGCACCTTGCTAAGAGTCTTTCCGGAAACCGGGCGCCGGCATCAGATTCGAGTTCATCTGGCCTCGATCGGGCACCCCCTCCTCGGCGAGCTGCTCTACGGGCGGCCGGACACCGACTACCTGGACGTCGTCGGCGGCAGGGGGGATCCCAGGTCGGCGAGAAACGACCCCGTGCGTCATCTCCTCCACAGCGCGCGCATCGCCGTCCCGCGCGCCGGGATCGACGTCACTTCCGCGCCCCCGGCCGACTTCCTTCAACGTCTATAATCCTGCCGATGCGCGCCCTGGTCGAACAGATCCTCGGTCATCCCTCGCTCGGAAAGATGGTCGCGCACCAACGCCGCGTTCCGGGCGCCGCTGCGCGGTTCGCCGACCCCGAGCGACCGCTCCCGGAAAACCTTCGCAGCGCGCTCGAGGGCTTCGGGATCGACCGGCTGTACTCTCACCAGGTCGAGGCGCTCGACGCGGCGCGTCGTCGCGACAACGTCCTGGCCGTCACGCCGACCGCCTCGGGGAAAAGCCTGATCTTCGCCCTTCCCGTGCTCGAGACCGCCCTTGCCGAGCCGCGCTCGCGTGCGTTGCTGCTCTACCCGACCAAGGCCCTGGCGCAGGACCAGGTGGGTGGGCTCCGCGATCTGGCGTTGTCGATGAGCCCGCTTCGACCCCCGCGTTTCGAGATCTACGACGGCGATACGCCGCCGCACCAGCGGAAGAAGATCAAGAGCGATCCCCCCGCGGGTCTGATCACCAACCCCGACATGCTCCACATGGGGATCCTCGCCCACCACCAGGACTGGGAAGCCTTTCTGCGCGAGCTTCGCTTTGTCGTACTCGACGAGCTGCACGTCTATCGCGGCGTCTTCGGCGCTCACGTCCACCACATTCTCCGGCGGCTGCGTCGGATCTGCGCGCGGCTCGGCGCCAACCCTCGTTTTGTCGCCGCCTCGGCGACGATCGGGAATCCCGCGGAGTTCGCGGAGACGCTGGTCGGCGAGCCCTTCCACGTCGTCACCGACTCCGGCGCGCCTCGCGCGCCCCGGCAGGCGATCTTCCTGAACCCCATCGGTGTGTCGCCTTACACCGCGGCGGTCCGCGTCGTGGCCGAGGCGGCCCGCAGCGGCCTGCGCACCATCGCGTTCACCAAGGCCCGCCGGATCACCGAGTTGCTGTACACCTGGCTCGTCCAGCAGGAACCGCAGCTCCGCTCGAAGGTCGCGCCGTACCGCGCGGGCTATCTGCCGGAGGAGCGACGCGGGATCGAGGCGCGGCTCTTTCGTGGAGACCTGCTGGCGGTGCTCTCGACCAGCGCCCTCGAGCTCGGGATCGACGTCGGCGGGCTCGACGTATGCGTGCTCGTCGGCTACCCCGGATCGTTGACCTCGACGTGGCAGCGGGTGGGTCGCGCCGGCCGTCAGGACCGCGAGGCGCTGTTCGTTCTGGTGGCGATGCCCGACGCGCTCGACCAGTACCTCGTGGCGCACCCGGAGCTGTTCTTCGAGGGCCGGTTCGAGAACGCCGTGCTCGACCCATGGAACCCCGTCGTCGCCGGACAGCATCTCGTCTGCTCGGCCGCGGAGGAGCCGCTGGTCCGCACCGAGATCGAGGACGGGGGAGAGAAGTCCGCGACCCTGGCCGACGCGCTGGTCGAAGAGGGTCGTCTCGTCCGGGACGCCGAGGGCGCGAGGTGGTTGTCGTTTCGGCGGAAACCGCAACGCGATGTCTACCCGCGCTCGGCCGGCGAGCCTTTCACGATCGTGGTTTCCGGGTCCGGCAGGGTGCTCGGAACGATCGACGGGATGCGCGTCCACCACGAGTGCCACCCCGGGGCGGTCTATCTGCACGGCGGCCAGACCTTTCGCATTCTCGATCTCGACACCGACGCGAAGCGGGTCACCGCGGAGGACGCACACGTCGACTACTACACCGTCGTGCTCGGCGAGAAGGAGACCGAGATCCTCGAGAAGCTCGACGAGCGTACGCAGGAATCTTGTCCGGTCGGCTACGGCCGCTTCAAGGTGACCGTCAGGATCCGCGGCTATCAGAAAAAGCGTCTGTTCGGGGGGGAGACGATCTCCGAGCATCCGCTCGAGACCCCCCCGCTGATCTTCGAGACGACCGGGTTCTGGATGGAGCTTCCCAGGGGCCTTCCGAAAGACATGACCGCCAGGGACCGGCACTTCATGGGTGGGATCCACGCGACCGAGCACGCCATGATCGGTCTGTTCCCGCTTCTGGCGATCTCGGACCGTGGCGACGTCGGCGGGATCTCCTACACCGCCCATCCCCAGATCGAGGGTCCGGCGATCTTCCTGTACGACGGGGTGCCGGGCGGTGCCGGTCTCGCGGAGCAGGGCTTCCGGGATCTCGAGCGTCTGCTGCGCACGACGCGGGACCACGTCGCCGCCTGCGAGTGCGACGAGGGCTGTCCGTCGTGCATCCAGTCTCCGAAGTGCGGCAACGGCAACAAGCCGCTCGACAAGGAGGGCGCGCTGCGTGTGCTCGGCGTTCTTCTCGGGGAGATCGCTATCGAGGAGTCGGTTGCCGAAGACTCCAAGACCGACGCGGATCCGTCCCGGCCGGCCACCGACCCGAGAGGTCGTCACCGCCGACACGGCATCACACGCCCCGGGAACCTCGGCGCGATCGTCGCGCCGCCGCCGCCCACCGAAGCGCCCGTGCCCCGTCCGCCGATCCGCGCGGCCGAGCGCACGCTCGTCTTCGACCTCGAGACCCAGCGCGGGGCACAAGAGGTCGGAGGGTGGAACCACCTCGCACGTATGGG
>JBFJTV010000024.1:0-13340 GCA_041625075.1 Candidatus Polarisedimenticolaceae bacterium
CCCCACCCGCTGGTCTCCTGTGAGAACGACAGCGCCCGCAGAAAACCACCGTCGGTGAATCCGACCCCGGCGAAGGAGTCGTTGAGCCACGCGGTGGCCATGATGTTGCCTTCGTAGACGAAGTACCGCAGGCCACCCGACCACATCCCGTGGTACCGCCGGCCACCGAACCCGCGTTGGTAGAGCGCATCGAAGGTCTGCAGACGGTTTTGCAGGTTGTCGGGAGCCGGGTTCACGATCACGAGGTCGGGGTTGTCGAAATCCTGGTTGACCTCGCCGGGATCGGGCACGCCGTCCCCGTTCGTGTCATCGACGAGCGGATCCCAGCTGGGGCTGACCTTGACGCTCATGAACTGGCCGTCACTGGCCGTCACCGTAAACCAGGGAAGCGCCGAGGATGCCAGGGGCGGGACGGGCTGACCCGGGATAATCGCGACGCGAGCCTGATTCCCGGTCCCCTCGTAGTTGTAGCTCTCTTCGCTGTACCCCTCGAAGCGTCCGAGGAACCAGCCCTTGTCGTTTCTCAGCTTCCACCCGATCGACGCACGTCCCGCCGAGTTCTCGTCGAGGGTCAGCACGCCCTTCGAGTTCTCGATCGAACTCGTCGAGATGCTCGCATCGATGTCGCGCCCTTCGACCCGGCCGACCGCAAACTCGACAAAGAGATGGTTCTTCTTCTTGGGTTCCTGGAACGTCGCGGTGGGCGTTGGAAGTTGCTGCTGACCGCTGCCGTCGTCGGCAGGTGGGGGTGTTGTCGGGGGCTCGTCAGCGTCCTGCGCGGCCACCGGGCCGATCGCCGCGACCACACAGCACGCCAGGGCCGCGGTGAGACGCTTCCAGGTCATGAACGAAACCCCCCCTCGACCGATCGCGGCCAGAGAATACGCAATTATATGCCTGGCGCAAAGACTTCTATATAGAAGAACGTGACGACCGAGTCAAGGATGGCGAGGCCCCGAGGCGGTCATCGTGCTGCACCCGTGCAGATCGCCCGGAATCCTCATGGGACGGGCGTGTTATGATCCCGGCCCGTGCCCCCGCGAGGACCCGAACCGTCCATGCGGGCCGATTCGCCTCCATGGATCCCTCATGAGTCGTCCGGTTGACCCCGGTACCGCAGGCTCGGCCGGCGAGGCCCCGTACGACCGGTTCCTGCTCGGGGTCGACGGTTGCACCGATGCCGAGATCCGATTCCACGAGAGCGGGCAGTGGCGATCCGTCACTCTCGGGGCGTTGTGCCGGCGCGTCGAACGGCTGGCCGCTGCGCTGGCCGGCTACGGCCTCGGCCCGGGACGGAGGCTCGCCGTGGTGGCGTCGAGCGCGATCGATGGGTGGACGGCGGAGCTCTCCGCGATGGCCTGCGGCGCGGTTTGCGTGCCCGTCGATCCCGACGGCCCGCGGGAGGCCCTCGTGCGGATCCTGGGCGAGTCGGCCGCCGTCGTTGCCCTGGCATCGACCCCTGAAGCGCTTGCCCGCGTCCAGGACCTCCGTGCCGAGTTGGGGGAGCTCGAGCTGGTGCTCTTCTTCGCCCGCGGTGCGTCGGACTCGGCGGTCCCCGCGACGACGGTGGAGACAGTCTGCGGTTGGGGCGCCGAGGCGCTCGAGCGCGACCCGGAGGCTCTGCCGCGAGCGCGTTCGGAAACTTCCGCCGGAAGCCCGGCGGTCGCCCTGTACACCGAGGAAGCGGCCGCCCCGGTGGTGCTCAGCCAGTCGAACGTCTTGGCCGCGGCCGATGCGATCGCCGCTGCGATGTCGCTCGATCCTTCTCACTCCGTGCTGCTGGCCGCTCCGTACTTCGATCCCGGTTGCCGGCCCTGGGTGTGGGGCGCCCTGAGCCGTCGTGCCGGCCTGAACCTCGGAGGAGGGGGGGCGCCGACGATCGAGGATTGCGGCGCGACGAGCCCGACCCTCTGTGTGAGCCGTCGTCAGGTCTTCGGCGATCTCCGCGAAGGTCTGCTCGATCGTGTCGGTCGCTCCGGGATCGCTGCGGCGCTGGGAGGTCGTGCGTTGCGGGCGGGCGCCGAAAGCGCCGAGCAGGGCCTGTCCGGGGCCAAGGTGCACTACGCGCGCGGGTGGAAGATGGTGCTCGCCGAGGTCACCACCCTGGGGCGGCTTCGCCGGGAGACCGGGGGCAAGCTGCGGTCCTTCGTCGCGATTGACGGCACGCTCCCCGACGACATCGCGCGGTTCTTCATCGCGGCCGGGATGCCCGTGCTCGAAGGCCTGGCGCCGGCCGAGGCCTCCGGCGCGCTGGCATTCAACACCCCCGAGGCCTTTCGTCCGGGAACCTACGGACGCGCCGTCCCCGGTCTCGAGATCCGGGTCGGCGAGGGGGCCACGCTCGAGATACGCGGCCCCGGGGTGGTCGGGCGATCGGCGGACAGCTGGGGCGCGATCGGGCTCCACGCTCGCCTCGACGGCGCCGGCTTCCTGGTCCCGATTTGACGGTTTGGCCCCGAGCTTGCACATTCGAACCGAAGGGGCCGGCCTCTCGGGCCCCCCAACGGAGTCAGGATGAAGGCCCGCCGGACAACGTTCATCGTCGTGCTGCTCGCCGTGGCGGTCGTGGGGATCGCCATCGCGACGCCGCCGGCGGCCGAGGACCGCGGAGATCGCGAGGAACCCCTCACCCCGGAACAGATCGCAAGGTCAATGGCCTCCGGGGAGCCGCTCGATGACGAGACGCTCGAGCAGCTCGCCCGGCTTCACCATACCGAGGTCGAGGAGGTCCGGCTGGTGCTCGTCCCGACGAGTGTCGAGGACCGCCGTGGCCGGCGGATTCGCGGGCTGACGCGGGACGACTTCTACGTCTGGGAGGATCACCTCCCGCAGAGCATCGACTACTTCTCGGTGGAAACGCAGGAGCCGGTCGCGATCGCGTTTCTGCTGGACGTTTCCGGAAGCATGCGCCAGGTCGGCAAGCTCGAAGCCGCCAAGGAGGCGATCCGGCACTTCGTCGACAGCCTGCGCTGGCGTGACCGCTTCGCGTTGATTTGCTTTGCGGATCAACAGGTTTCCTGGGTCACCGAGTTCACGTCGGACCGTGAGCGCTTTCTCAGGAGGCTCGACGTCCAGGACGGTTTCGGTCAGACGGCCCTCAACGACGCGGTCGCGGAGACCCCGCATCTGGTCTTCGAAAACGACGTCGAGCTGAAAAAGGCCATCGTGCTGATCACCGACGGTGTCGACAACACCAGTGAGCTGGGCACCGATCAGGCGATCGAAGCGGCCCGCCGGGTCGCGGTGCCGATCTACACGATCGGTTTCTCGGCGCTGCCGGAGTATGTCCTCGGGAAGGGCGAGACGGCCTACAACCTCGACGTGCTCCGGCGGTTCTCGGACGAGACCGGTGGCAAGATGTTCGTGGCCTACGATCCCGCCGAGCTCAAGGAAGCCGTCCTCGAGATCGAGAGCGAGATCCGCTACCAGTACGTCCTGGGGTACTACCCCACGCGGGAATCGGACGGGGCGTTTCGGGCGATCACGGTCGAGACGCGGAGCCCGCGTCACGTCATCCGGAGCAGGAGGGGCTACTACGCCGAGCCGTGACGGTATCCGATAGTCTGGACCTGCCGTAATTTTTTCCCAACCGAACCCACTTTTACGCGGTCGTGACCGCGGGAGCGATGGTCAAAACCCGCAGGGTGCCCGCATTTTGTGGCTGGCATATGGATTGAACTCGTGGCGTCATGTACAGGCTCGCGTCCGCGTCGCTCGTTGTAAGATCTCTCTCCGACGATGGTGTCGCGGTCGTCTCGGGGACCGGACCCGCGAGCCCGCGATCGACCGACGATCCTGGAGGACTGGAATGCGGAAGCGGAGTTCAGGGTTGGTGGTGGTTCTCGTTGCGTTTGCCCTCGTCGCATCGACCGGGTGCATTTCGAAAAAGGTGTTCCGGAAGAACGTCGAGGACACCGAGTCGAAGGTCACCGCGGTTGAAAGCGCGGTCGAGGCAAACGAGCGTCGAATCGCCGATCTGAGTGACGAGACCGATTCGAGAATCGCCGCCGTCGACGCGAAGGCCGAAGAGGCGGTCGAAATCGGGTCCCAGGCGATGAGTCGTGCCTCGACGGCGCAGACGACGGCCGAGGAGGCCGTGCGCGCGGCCAAGGGCACGCTGCTGTGGACCGTCGTTCTCTCGGACGAGAACGTCAAGTTTTCGTTCAATCAGGCGACGCTCCCCGAGGCCGCGAGCGCAGAGCTGGATGCCCTGGTCGCACGGGCCCTGGAGCTCAATCGCGGGGTGTACTTCGAGATCGAGGGTCACACCGACAGCACCGGCAGCGAGGAGTACAACCGGAGGCTCGGCGAGATGCGGGCCGACGCGGTTCGTTCCTATCTCCACGAGGCCGGCAACGTCCCCCTCCACGCCATCAGCACGATCTCGTTCGGCGAGTCGATGCCGATCGCGAGCAACGATACACCCGAGGGGCGTTCGCAGAACCGCCGAGTGGTCATCCGCGTTCTCGAGTAGCGCTTCTCCCGGCCTGATCCCGGACCGCCCTCTGTAGCGCGCCGCGCGAAGGAGGGTCCGGCCGCGTTTGACTCCCGCGCGGGGGTGTGCGTATAACGGCTGGAAAGGATCACCGGGAGAACGCCGCATGGGTCGCGATTTCAGGGAGTTCCTGGAGGACAGGGTCGTCGTCTTCGACGGCGCCACCGGGACCCGTCTGTACGACCACGGCGTCTATCTCAACCGCTGCTTCGACGAGCTCAACCTGTCCTCCCCGGCGATGGTCGAGGCGGTCCACCGCGAGTACGCCGCAGTGGGCGTCGACGTGGTCGAGACCAACACCTTCGGGGCCAACCGGGCAAAGCTGGAAGGGCACGGACTGGCCGATCAGATCGAGGCGATCAACAAGGCGGGCGCAGAGCTCGCGCGCAAGGCCGTCGGCGACGACGTCTTCGTCGCGGGTGCGATCGGGCCGCTGGGGGTCCGGATCGAGCCCTGGGGTCCGACATCGGTCGACGAAGCGGCCGAGATCTTCGCCACGCAGGCCGCCGGGCTCGTCGCCGGCGGCGTCGATCTCTTTTCGATCGAGACGTTCTACGACCTCTCCGAGATCGAAGCCGCGGTTCGCGGCGTGCGCAGCGTTTCGGATCTCCCGATCGTTGCCCATCTGACCCTCGAGGACGACGGCAACAGCCTCGAGGGTGTCAGCCCCACGGTCTTTGGACCGCAGCTCGCGGCTCTGCCGGTCGACGCGGTCGGTGTCAACTGCTCGGTGGGCCCCGCGGCCATGCTGGCAGCCGTGGAGAAGCTCGCGCGGGTCGTGGCCCTTCCGATCTCGGCGCAGCCCAACGCCGGCAAGCCGCTGGCGGTCGACAACCGCAACATGTACCTATGCAGTCCCGAGTACATGGCGGTGTACGCCAAACGCTTCATCAACGCCGGCGCCCGCATCGTGGGTGGATGCTGCGGAACCTCGCCCGACCACATGAAGGCGATCCGGCGCGCGGTCCACGCTCTGGCGCCGCGACCACGCGGGGTGATCGTCGACGTCTCCCCCGAGAAACAGGACGTCCACTGCGAACCTGTCCCGCTGAAGGAACGCTCGAGGCTGTCGAGCGCCATCGCGGAGGGGCGGTTCATCGTCAGCGTGGAGATGCTGCCGCCCAAGGGGCACGACCTCGCGAAGAAGATTGCCGGGGCCAAGCGGCTGTTCGACGCCGGGATCGACGCGATCAACATTCCGGACGGTCCCCGCGCCACCGCGCGGATGAGCCCGATGGCCATGGCGATCATCCTCGAGCGCGAGGTCGGGATCCAGACGCTCATCCATTACTGTTGCCGCGACCGCAACCTTCTGGGGATGCAGTCGGATCTGCTCGGAGCGCACGCGCAGGGCCTGCGCAACGTCCTGATCATCACCGGGGACCCGCCCAAGCTCGGCGACTACCCCGACGCCACCGCAGTCTTCGACGTTGACGCGATCGGACTGACCAACATGGCGTACCGTCTCAACCACGGCGCCGACGTCGGCAACAACCCGATCGGAGACCCGACGAGCTTCCTGATCGGTGTCGGAGTCAACCCCGGCGCAACCGACATGGAGCGCGAGATCGCGCGCTTCGAGTGGAAGGTGGACGCGGGCGCCGAGTTCGCCGTGACCCAGCCGGTCTTCGACGTCGAGCAGTTCATGGCGTTTCTCGAGAAGATCGAGCATGTGCGCATCCCGATCGTCGCGGGAATCTGGCCGCTGGCCTCGTATCGCAACGCCGAGTTCATGAACAACGAGGTGCCGGGGGTCAACGTCCCCGACGCATTGCTGGAACGCATGAAAAAGGCGGACACGAAGGAAGCCGCCCGCGAAGAGGGGATCGCGATCGCGCAGGACATGCTCGCGACGCTGCTGCCCCACATCCAGGGAGCGCAGATCTCGGCGCCGTTTGGGCGCTACCAGACCGCGATCGACGTCGCGGGCGTCATCCCGGAACGCCGCTGGGGGGGCGTCCGCTCCGCCGACTAACCCAGACCCGAGCCCGTTTGTTTTCGCAAGGGGACACACCCGGCAGCCACGCGGGCGCGACCCACCGAATGATGTCGCAATGAGACTGCGGCGTGTCCGGACGAGGGGACACCGAGGGTGGGGAATTCGTTGAAGAACGCAGGGTTTTGCGGTGGCGCGGGCATTGCAGTAACACCCAGCGAGGGGAAAGCGAGGACACGGCGATGAGACGGCCAACGATGACCGCGCTGCTCGGCGTCGCGCTTGCCCTCACGGCGCCTGTTGCGATAGCCGACCCTCCCCCGGGTTCCACCCCGTTCCACGGGGAGTTCCAGTTCCGAGGCGGAGGCTCTTTCCCGACCGCTGGTGGCGACTTCTGGGAAGGTACCCAGGAGGTGTTCACACTCGAGCCTTCCGACCTCAACAGCTTCGTACTCGGTCTGACCTACGTCGGCCCGGTCGGCAAGTACCTCGAAGTGGGTTTCAATGCCGGCTTCTACGACCAGACGGTGACCACGGGTTACCGCGACTGGGTCGATGGCGCCGGCTTCCCGATCTTGCACGACACGCGAGTGAGCAGCATGCCGCTGACGGTCGACCTCCGCGTCGTCCCGGGCGGCCGCTTCAAGCAGTCGGGCCCGTATCTCGAACGCAAACCGGTTTTCTACTTCGGTGGCGGAATCGGTGCGAACTACTGGGAGTACGAAGAGGTCGGCGATTTCCTGGACTTCGGTTTTGACCCGCCCGAGATTTTCTCCGATCGCTTCGTGGACAGCGGCTGGGCGCTTGCCACCGAGGCGCTCGCCGGTCTGGAGGTGCCCCTCGGACGCCGGATGGGTGTCGTTATCGAGGGACGCTACCTGTGGTCCGACGCCGAACTGGACGGTGACTTCGCCGGTCTGGGAACGATCGACTTCGGCGGCCCGGCGGCGTTCGCCGGTCTGTCGATAAGTTTTTGACCCGGCACTCCGACGGGGGGTCGGGCCCATGACCCGGAACACACGAGCGGCGCGACGCCGGGTCCGGCCTCCCACCTTCTTGTTGGGTCAATCGAGAGAGTTCTGCTGGGCGGTGACGGCGACGGCCGCTTCGGGCTCGCTCCCGTGGGTTTCGAGCTCATCGAGCGCATCGCCCACCCGCGAGAGCCTACGGCCCGCCTCGTCCATCTGCTTCTGGGCGTTGCCCACATGCTTGACCGCTACCTCGAACGACTCGCCGAACTGCTCCAGGCGTGAGCGGACGTGACCGAGCCGGCTCATGATCTCGTGAGCGCGCTCCTCGATGGTCAGACCTCGCAGGCCGGTGAGGATCACCTGAAGGTAGGCATAGAACGACTGCGGTGAGACCGGAACGACCTTGCGCGTGATCGAGTACTGAAACAGATCGGCGCCTTCATCGTCCTTGCCGAGTAGGGCCTCGTGATAGACCGACTCGGCCGGGATGTACATGAGCGCGAAGTCGTAGGTCCCATCGCCCGGACGGATGTAGCGCGTGGCGATCGCGTCGACATGCCGCCGGACGTCGGCACGTAGAGTCTTCCGGGCCCGCTGTCGCGTCTCGTCGTCCTGGGCCTCGGTCACCCGGCGAAAGTTCTCGAGGGGGAACTTGGCGTCGACCGGGACCAGACGCGGCCCGATCCGGAGAATCGCGTCGACCCGCTCGCCGCCCGGGAACTCGTATTGCAGATCGAAGTGCGCAACGGGCAAGACCTGTTCGAGCAACTCGGCGAGGAGCTGTTCGCCCATGCCGCCGCGGAGCTTCGGCGCGCGCAGCAGCTCCTGGAGCCCGCGTAGATCTCGCGCGACCTCGGTGACCGAGCGGACCTGCCGATCGACCTCGCCCAGACCCCGACGGACCTCGCCGACCACGCGGTTGGTCTCCTGCAGCCGGCGGTCGATCTCGTTGCGGCCCTCGCCGAGACTCAAACGCACCTGCTCGCGGAGCGCGTCGAGCTGCTGCTGCAGCAGGACAAAGCTGGAAGTCGGATCGGGCGCCTCGAGCGTCTTGATCTCGCGACGCAGGCGGACGACCATCCAGAGCAGTCCGGCCACGAGAGCAACGAGGATGACGAGGATGACGAACGTGATCGGATCCATGCGGCCTCAGGCGCCGGATCGGTTGCCGTCCTCCGGAGCGCCCAGAAGGGAGTCTACCTTGCGAACGATGGATTCTCCCACGTTCATGCCCTTGAGGACAACATCGTCGGCCCCGAGCGACTGGAGATGCTCCCAGGTCTCGCCGTACATGTTCGACTCGTCCTCGGCCGTGTAGATCAAAATCGGGCAGGGCTTGAACGGAAGCTCGGACAGAAGGTTGGCGGCCGACTCGCCACCTGCAAGAGTCAGGTCGAGCAGCATCAGCGAGATTGTCCCCGATCCGAGAAGCACCCGTGCTTCCTCGATCGTCTTCGCGGTTCGCACGGCGTAACGCGGCTCGAGCGCGTCCTTGGCGATCTCGATGAAGTACTCCATGTCCTCGACGACCAGCACCGTTTGCTGCTCGGGGCTGTTGCTCGGGGCACCGGAAACGTCACCTTTCTTTGGGGCGAAGTGCAACCCGCACCTTGGGCAAACGACATTGTCGTCGCTGGCATCGGTCTTTGCGGGCGGTTGCTTCGGTGGGGGTGCGGCCTTCGGCGCGGGCCGGTCGGAAGCGACGGATCTCTCGGCCGACTGCATCGGTTCGCCGCACACCGGACAGGGCGTGCCGTCGCCGCCCTCGGCGTCGATGAGAAAAGAGCTTCCGCACGTGGCGCAGCGGGTTTCGACTTTCATGAGCCGCCCTCGTTGCCCTGCAGATGGGGAAGAGGATTGACCGGGACCCGGTCCTTGCGGATCTCGAAGTGACAGTGCTCGGTGGTGGCGTTGCCCGTCCGCCCCACCCTCGCGATCGCCTCGCCCTGCTCGACGAACTCTCCCACACGGACCAGCAACCGGCTGTTGTGCGCGTACAGCGACTGCACTCCGTTCCCGTGGTCGAGGATCACCGTGTTGCCGTAGCCCCGCATCGTGTTCCCGCTGTAGACCACGCGACCGGCGCCCGCGGCCACGACCGGCTGCCCCTGTCTGCCGCGGATATCGAGACCCTTGTGACGGCGGTTGCGACGCGGCTCGCCATAGTAAGAAAGAATCTCGCCACCGAGCGGCCAGACAAACAACGACCCGGCCGGCAACGCGACGGTCGCGGCTGCGCTCGCACCCGCACTCCCCGGGATCGGGGCGGGGTAGGGCGGGACATCGAGCTTTTCCGTGGCTCCGGGAACGACCAGCATCCGGCCAACCTCCAGCTCCGTCACGTCGTCGATGCCGTTGACCTTCTTCAGCTCTTCGAGCGGGACGTCGTAGGCCCGCGCGATCCGCCACAGGGTCTGTCCCGGCTCGACCACGTGAAACACCTCGTCGGGCTCCACGATCGCGCCCGTCGCGCTCTCGGAGGTCGCCCGCGGCTCGTCGGCCGGGACGGACCCGGGAAGCCGATGCGCGCCCGAGCACCCCCAAACGACTGCAAGCATGAGGGTTACCCCCGAAGCCGCCACCACGCCGACTCGCCCGCCGGCCATCGACGTCACACGCATACGAGGTCACTATAGGTTCCGCGACTCCGAAGAAACAAGGCGACCGCGATTGTGGCCAGTTTTGGGGCGGGATAGACTGCGGGCGAATCGAGATTCCGGTGGCGTGTAACCAGTCGCTGAGCCGCTCAGACGCCGACGTTTCGGTCGTGACGGACCACTAGTTTCGGAGGACCCCTAATGGGTGATCGCGGAAACATTCGTTCCATTCCGCTCAGACAGTTCCAGCCGCCCAAGATCGAGGGCCGCGCGATCGCGATCGGTCTCCTCGTCCTGCTGGCGTTGCTCGTGCTCGCCACGAGCTGGTACACGGTCAAGACAGAAGAGGTCGGCGTCGTGCTGCGCTTCGGCAAGTACGTCCGCGAGACCAAGCCGGGGTTTCATTTCAAGCTCCCGCTGTTCGTCGAGACCGTGCGCAAGGTCGCCGTCCTGCAGCAGCTCAAACAGGAGTTCGGATTCCGCACCGAGAAGGCGGGCGTCAGAACGGTCTATTCCGACCGGGATCGTCTGGGCGAGTCCCTGATGCTGACCGGCGATCTCAATGTCGCGGTGGTCGAGTGGATCACGCAGTACCGTATCGCCGACCCTTTCAACTATCTCTTCAAAGTCCGCAATCCCACCGAAACCTTCCGGGACATGAACGAAGCGGTGATGCGCGAGGTCGTCGGCGACCGCAGCGTCAACGAGGTCCTGACGGTCGGACGGCAAGAGATCGAGGTCGAGGTCGAGAGACTGCTCCAGGAGCTATGCGAACAGTACGACATCGGCTTCCAGGTCGAGCAGGTCGTCCTGCAGGACGTCAACCCGCCGGATCCCGTCAAGCCCTCGTTCAACGAGGTCAACCAGGCGCAGCAGGAGCGCGAGCGGATGATCAACGAGGCCCAGGCCGAGTTCAACCGCATCATCCCGCGCGCACGCGGTGAGGCCCTGCAAACGATCCAGCAGGCCGAGGGTTACGCCGCCGACCGTGTCAACCGCGCAAGCGGCGACGCGGCGCTGTTCACCGAGGTGCTGGCGGCGTACAAGACGGCGCCGGACGTCACCCGCCGGCGTATCTATCTAGAAACGATGAACGAGATCTATCCGAAGGCGAAGCGCAAGGTCATCATCGACTCCAAGGCGAAGAACGTGCTTCCCCTTCTCAATCTCGACGGGGGGGCAAGCCAATGAAGGGACTTGGACTGATACTCGGCGGCGTTCTCGCTCTCCTGGTCCTGATCACCTTCATGAGCTCCGCATACCTCGTCTACGAGACCGAGCAGGTCGTCGTCACGCAGTTCGGTCGCGTCGTGGGCGAACCGGTGACCGATCCCGGTCTGCATTTCAAGGTTCCCTTTCTCCAGAAGGTGAACACCTACGAGAAGCGGTTTCTCGAATGGGACGGCGATCCGAACCAGATCCCGACACGGGACAAACGTTTCATCCATGTCGACACGTACGCGCGCTGGCGGATCAGCGACCCACGTCTGTTCCGCGAGCGCGTCGAGACCGATACGCGCGCGCTGTCGAGGCTCGACGACATCCTCGACGGCGAGACGCGCAACACGGTGGCCCGACACAATCTGATCGAGGTCGTCCGCAGCACCAACCGCGAGTTCGACGAGGTCGAGGAGTTTGTCGACGCCGAGGGGGCCGAGCCGCTCCGGATCCAGTTCGGTCGCTCGAAGCTTGCCACGGAAGTGCTGGTCGCGGCGACGGCGCGCGTGGCGGATCTCGGGATCGAGGTCCTCGATTTTCGTTTCAAGCGCATCACCTATCAGGCCGACGTCCAGAGAAACGTCTACGAGCGCATGATCTCCGAGCGTCAGCGCATCGCCGAGCGGTTCCGCTCGGAGGGCGCCGGCGAGTCCGCGCGGATCAACGGCGACAAGGAGCGTCAGCTCAAGGAGATTACCTCGGAGGCGTACCGCGAGGCCCAGGGGATCAAGGGCAAGGCCGACGCCGAGGCCGCCCGGATCTACGCCAGGGCCTACAACCGGGACCCGGAGTTCTATCGTTTTCTCAAGACGATGGAGACGTATCGCACGACGATCGACCCCGAGACCACGCTGGTGCTGACCACCGACGGGGATTTCTACAGATATCTGGACAAGGCACGGTAGGCCTTGTGGTTGGCTGCGCGTCGCCGGGGCGTGTCCTATAATCGACGTTTCGAACCGTACCGAGACAACCGGGAAGAGGTGGGCATGCGGATGCTGCGAGTCTTCGTCGTCTTGCTTGTGGCCGGCGTCGCCGGCTCCGCTGCCGTGGTCGCGCAAAACGCAGCCGTGCGCGTTCCGACGGCCGGGTTCGGTGTCGAGTTTCCGGCGATGACCTTCAAAAACATCAATGCGGGCGCCGGAGGGCCGACCGAGATCGATCTCTCCTACGTCCTCGGCAAACGCCCCGCGATCTTTGCCTACTGGATCGCCGGCAACGGCGTCTCCGAGGAAGCGTTCACCGAGGTGCAGGCGCTGATCGACGAGCTCGGGCCCGAGAAGATCGCCCTGTACGGCGTCGCTGCAGAGAGACCGGGACTGCCCATGAGCGTCATCGAGGGCCGGATTCGCGATCTCAAGATCCATGTTCCCGTGCTCAGCGACGAGGGCTTCCGGATCGCGCAGATGCTCCAGGTACGCTCGGTGCCGAGCATCACGATCATCGATGCCGACGGCAAGCTGCGGCTGGCGAATGCCGGCAGCCTGCGGCAGACGCTCGAGTACAAGATGGACCTCGAGTTGGCGATTCGTCGGATGGCCTCGGGCAAGACGCTCGGGACCTACGGCTCGATGCCGAGGTACTTCCCGGTCGAGGAGCTGGTCGGGAAGGAGTGCCCCGACTTCGAGGCGCCGCTGGTGGGCGGGGGTGGCGTCAAGAGCTGGCACCAGCTGATCGAGCCGGACAAGATCAACGTCCTGTTCTTCTGGGCGGTCGATTGCGGGCACTGCCGCGCCTCGCTCCCCGGAGTCAACGACTGGCTCATGAGCAAGCCCGAGGGCATCAACTTTGTCGGCGTGCCCAACGTTCCGAACGAGGCGTTGAAGATCCAGACGACTGAGTACTGCCGCAATCAGGAGTTCGCGTTTCCGAACCTGATGGATGAAAGCCGCCAGATCGCCGACCTCTACAAGATCGTCTCGACGCCGACCTATCTGGTCATCCGGGGCGACGGGGTGATCGATTCGGTCTACACGACCGGCGGCGCGGTCGACGAGGCGCTCGAGGCCAAGAAAGCCGAGCTTCTAAGCGACGCCAGCGGCTCGTAGGGGCCCCCTGACGTTTTTGAAACCGCGGTGACGACAGCGAAACCGCGAAGCCGTCTCGGCGCGCCGAATCGCCCG
>JBFJTV010000025.1:0-13001 GCA_041625075.1 Candidatus Polarisedimenticolaceae bacterium
GCCGCCGACGACCGCGGCGTCTCGCGCGGCCCGCTCGGCGGCACTCCCGGGATCGACCAGAAACGCCCCGACGATCAGAAGACCGCCGAGGATCTGTTTGGTGCGCGCCTTCCTGCGCATCTCGGCAAGCTGCAGCTCGATCACGTAGCTGTTCGACCGCCACTTGTCGTACGGGTCGTGCATCGCGACGCAAAAGCTCTCGTAGTGCTCGTTGAGTGTGTCGACCAACATGTAGTCCCGCTCGCGGATCTTGTCGACACGCGCAACCATCGGATCGCCGGCGGCCGGGAGACGGGCGATCTTGTAGCGACCTCTTCGATTGACGGTGAAATAGTCCTCAAAGGCGTAGGGCGCGAGATCCGCGGCAAACCTCAGCTGCGAGACCTCGCGGACACCGGCGATGTCGTCGGTGTCCAGCTCGAGTCGTCCCTTCAAGAGGTCGTTGGCGATGAGATTGTAGAGATCCTGGAACGGGTCCTCGATCTGGACGCTGGTCTCGAGGTAGGCCTGGGGATCGGCGAGCCCCTTGTACTTTCGGTCGAACCACACACGACCGGTGGCGTCAACGGCCCGAAGGGACATGGTCAGAGCGCGACCCGTGGACTCGATGATCTCTCCCATCACGAGGACATCGACGTTTTGCGCGCCGACCGGGACGACACGGACGGCCCCCCACTGCCCGGTGGACTCCAGAGTGTTCTTGAGATGATAGGGAATGAACCGCGCCTCGGACTTTCGAACTTCCGGGAAGATCCCCTCCTCCTCGAGCATCACCGGATCGAAGCTCTCGGGGAGACCCGGATCGAAGACTTGGATCCCGACATCCATCAGCTGGTCTTCGGGGATCTCCGTCTCGGCCTGGATCGCCTCGACGGGATTGTCCGTGGGTTTGGCCTTCTTGGCCGCGCAGACGAAGACCACGAGGGTCAGTGCGAGCAGGAAGACCGACCAGCGTTTCAGCATGCGGGTGCCTCCGCCTCAGCGGCTGTCGTTGCGCTCGCCGGACTCGTTCTCGGCATCGTCTTTCTTCTCTTCATCGTCGCTCTTCTTCCTGTTGGACTTCTTACCGGTCTTGTACTCGCGATATTCGTCCCACAGCTTCGCGCGAAGCTCCGGGTCGGGTTCCCTCTCGGCCGCCTCACGCAGCTGGCGGGCGACGATGTCGTCGTCGCTTCCGTCCGGGATGTCCGACGGCGGCGGATGGGTTCCGCCCGGCGGTTGCTCGCCGGAGACATCGCCACCCTCCGGGGCCGACGGCGACCCGCCCGTCACCCCCCCGCCTCCGCCGGTCGACGACCCATCACCGGTCTCTCCCGTGGGGCCCGGCATGCCCAGACTCTGTCCTCCCGACCCGGATCCGCCGGCGGGTGTCGCGCTCGACGCCCTCGCCGTGGAGACACCACCCCCGGCACCGCCTTCCTGATTCTCCTTCCGCGCGAGCTTCTCCTGCTCGCTCGAAAGAGCGCTGTCGAACTCGGCGAGCGATTGGTCGAGCTGCCGGTCCAGTCCCTCTCGTTGCTCTCGGGAAGTTTGTACCCCGTCGGGCGGCGATGAGCCACCACCCGCACCGGACGGCGGACTCCCGAACTCCTGGTCCAGACCCGACGATGGAGGAGCGCCGCCGCCGGAGGGCGCCGAGGCGGCCGCGCCGCTCGACTCCGAACCGACCGAACCGGGCTCGGCGCTCTCCTCACCCGCCGCCGAACTCTCGCCCCGCGACGCCTCCGCCGCGTCCGACGGCGAAGCCACCGCGGCCTCGGATGGCGCGTTCGACGCGGGCTCGGAGGAAGATTGCTCCGCAGCTTCCGCATCGGGCGCGGGCGCGGGCTCCGACGGCTCGGAGCTATTGGGGCTTTCCGTCGGGGGTGTCGGTGTGGCCGGCGACTGCTTTGCGGAGCATCCCGCCAGGCCGACGCACGCTAGAAGCGCGAGCGCGCAGAGGATTTTGACGTGATACGCCATACTCCCTCGGTTTCCTCGAGGGCGACGCCTCGGACACCTGGAACACCTGTAGATTGTAACTTAGGGCCCTGAGGGCGACCATGCTCCTTTCTCGACCGCATGGGTCCGCCGTGGCGATCTCGGCCCCTGCTTCCGGGCTTTTTTCGGTGTTTCAGTCGGCAGAGGCGACGCCCGTCGGGCAACGGACCCCGGTTCCACCCAGCCCGCAGTATCCCGCCGGGTTCTTCGCGAGGTACTGCTGATGGTAATCCTCGGCGTAGTAGTACTCGGGCGCCTCGAGGATCTCGGTGGTGATCTCGCCGTAGCCGGCTTCATTCAGCTTCTGCTGGTACGCCTCGCGCGATGCTTGCGCTGCCATGCGCTGGGCGTCGTCGTACCAGTAGATCCCTGACCGGTACTGCGTGCCGACGTCGTTACCCTGGCGCATCCCCTGGGTCGGGTCGTGGTTCTCCCAGAAGATCCTCAGCATCTCGTCGTACGTGGTCCTGGTGGGGTCGAAGACGACGAAGACGACCTCGGTGTGACCGGTCTGTCCCGTGCACACCTCTTCGTAGGTGGGGTTGGTCGTAAAGCCGCCAGCGTAACCGACCGAGGTCGAGTGTACGCCCTCGGCCTCCCAGAACTTGCGCTCGGCGCCCCAGAAACAGCCCATGCCGAAGAGGGCCGTCTCCATCCCGGGGAACGGCGGCTTGAGGGGAGTCCCGAGAACGTCATGGGTCGCCGGGACCGGCATCTCGGTGTCGCGACCGGGAAGCGCCTGCTCCCGGGTCGGCATCGTGGTCTTCCTCGGATTTCCGAACATGGCACACCTCGCAAAATTCATCTTAGCCGAAGTTGCGGGACGCGCTATCGTGACTTCTCCAGCCTCAGGCGGCGGGTGGAGCGGTCTTGATTTCTTCGACGCGAATCCGGCTCTGCAACGACGAGGCCCCTCGGGCTTCGGGTCGGTTCGTCCTGTACTGGATGATCGCCAACCGCCGAACCCGGTGGAACTTCTCCCTCGATCGCGCCGTCGAATGGTGTCGCGAGCTCGGCAGACCGCTTTTCGTCCTCGAGCCGCTCGATTGCACCTATCGCTGGGCCAGCGACCGCCTCCACCGTTTCGTCGTCCAGGGGATGATCGACAACTTCAGCCGGTTTGAGAAGGCCGGTGTCGCGTACTACCCGTACGTCGAGCCCTCCCCCGGTGCCGGCTCGGGACTGCTGGAAAAGCTCGCCGGGAGCGCGTGCGTCGTGGTCACCGACGACTATCCCGCCTTCCGGCTCCCCGGGTTGATCGACTCGGCCGCGAAGAAGATGCCGGTTCGATTCGAGGCGGTCGACTCCAACGGGCTGTTGCCGATGCGATCGGCGGACCGCGTCTTTCCGACCGCGTTCGCCTTCCGGCGGTTTCTGCAGAAGACGCTCCCGGCACATCTCGGCGATCTCCCGAAACGGAACCCGCTCGACCGGCTCAGGATCCTGCCGCTAAAGCAGCTGCCGCCGGGGCTCGCGAAGTGGCCGCGCGCTGACCTGCCGGAGCTCGAAGCCGAGAACGCGCTCGCGCGGCTGCCGATCGACCACTCCGTCGGTCCCGCGGCGGTGCGCGGCGGTGAGATGGCGGCCGTCCGTGTGCTCCGGCGCTTTGTTCGCGACCGGCTCGAGCACT
The DNA here is from genome assembly GCA_041625075.1 of Candidatus Polarisedimenticolaceae bacterium. Taxonomy (GTDB): domain Bacteria; phylum Acidobacteriota; class Polarisedimenticolia; order Polarisedimenticolales; family Polarisedimenticolaceae; genus JBFJTV01. Next base: position 3,611 of record JBFJTV010000025.1, read on the forward strand.
ACGCTGCCGAGCGCAACGAGCCCGAGAAGGACGGGACGAGCGGTCTGTCGCCCTATCTCCACTTTGGCCACGTTTCGTCCCATCAGGTCTTCACCGAAATCATGAAACGCGAGGGCTGGGGACCTCCCGATCTCGACGCTGCGGCCACGGGAAAGCGTAGTGGGTGGTGGGGCGTGAGCGAGTCGGCCGAGGGTTTTCTCGACCAGCTCGTGACGTGGCGTGAGCTCGGGTTCAACTTCTGCTGGCAACGCGACGACTACGACGACTACGACTCGCTCCCCGACTGGGCGCGAAAGACGCTCGCCGAGCATCTCCGGGACCCGCGCCCTCACGTCTACTCCGCCACGGAGCTCGAGCAGGCGCGGACCCACGACCCGTTGTGGAACGCCGCCCAGACGCAGCTCGTGAGCGAAGGGCGGATGCACAACTACCTCCGGATGCTGTGGGGCAAGAAGATTCTCGAATGGTCCGGAACGCCGCGGAAGGCGCTCGACGTCATGATCGAGCTGAACAACAAATACGGGGTCGACGGCCGCGACCCGAACTCCTACAGCGGGATCTTCTGGGTCCTCGGTCGGTACGACCGCGCGTGGGGCCCCGAGCGACCCATTTTCGGCAAGATCCGCTACATGAGCTCGGCAAATACCGCACGCAAGCTCCGGGTCCGCGACTACATCGACCGCCACACCCCTCCGGGGTCAGACACTGAATCGTGATTTGGGGGCCGCCGGAGCCCCAACAGGCCGGGATTCACGATTTGGTACCGACCGGACGCATGACTCATGTGTCTGACCCCAATCATCTCCAGCATGGTCAATACGTTGGACTTGTAGTATAGGAACAGCGAATCTCCATGGGGGGGTTGTTTCGATGACTCAACGACACGCTCGGCTGATCTCTGCGGTCATTGTCCTGGCGGTCGTTCCGGCGATGGCCCTTGCCGGGTCCTCCGAAGGCGAGTACGACCTTCGGTTCGGCGAGCACGTCTTCGACCCCCAGGAAAACTATCCCGAGCTTCAAACCGGGTGGGATCGCTCGCACGCAACCGCCCCCGATCTTCACCTCGTGCAACTCCAGGGCCCGACCACGAACGAGACGCTCGAGCTGGTCCGTGGATCGGGGCTCGAGGTCGTGCAGTACATCCACCCGAAGACGTACATCGTCTGGGGCGAACGCTCGCAACGCGACTCGCTCGTCGGTCACCCCGACATCCGCTGGACCGGCGATTTCGCGCCGGCCTTCCGCGTTCAGCCGCAGTGGCGCAACCTTCAAGAAGACGCGGTCGACGTCAGGGTGCTGATCTACCGCGGCGCGGACGCCAACGACGTCGTCCGCGCGATCCTCACGCAGGGAGGACGGCTCGACGACCGCAAGCTCATCGACGACCGCTTCGAGGTCGCCGGTTTCGTTCTCCCGGGATCCAGGATGCGGGCCGTCGCGAAGATCCCGGGCGTCTACTCGGTTCGACGCGTTCCCACCGACGGCGGCTTGCGGACCGAGATGACCGGCCAGATCAACGTCAACAACGTCGATGGCACCAACCTCGCATTTCCGGGTTACCTAACCTGGCTGAACGGTCTCGGTCTCAGCGGGTCGGGCGTCATCGTCGCGAACGTCGACGGGGGGATCAACGACACCCACCCCGATCTCGTCAACCGCATGCTTCCCTGCACCGGGACGACCTGCGGTACGACCTCGAGCAGCCACGGAACGCACACCGCGGGGATCATGGCCGGCGACGGCACGTCCGGGACGCTCGACGCGTTCGGTTTTCTGCGCGGGCTCGGTGTGGCGCCCGGCGCCAACCTCGTCGAGCAGAACTACAGCCCCACGTTCACGGCTCCCGGCGGCATGCTCACGTTGATGACCGACTCGATCCGCAACGGCGCCGTGCTGTCGGGGAACAGCTGGGGGCCGTCGGGGAGCCCGCAGGGATACGACGACGACACGATGCAGGTCGATATCGGTGTGCGCGACGCCGATCCGGCGCAGCCCGGCAACCAGCAGTTCACCTACGTGCTGTCGTTCATGAACGGGAACGGTGGCACCAGCTCGCAGGGAACACCCGACGAGGCCAAGAATCTGTTCAACATCGGCTCGACCAAGGCCCAGAACGGCGACGGCTCGCAGATCCTCGACATCGACGACCTGTCGTCGAACACTGCGCACGGACCCGCGCTCGACGGACGGACGATTCCCCACATGGTGGCGCCCGGGTGCAGCGTCGATTCGACCGACACCACGGCGAGCACCTACGGGCTCAAGTGCGGAACCTCGATGGCCTCGCCGCAGGTCTCCGGCGGGGTCGCGTTGTTCTTCGAGTACTACCGCGGGCTCCCCGACACCACCGTCGATCCGAGCCCTGCGTTGGTCAAGGCCGCCTTTCTGGCGGTCGCTCGCAGTCTCGCCGGCAACCTCGACGCCGACGGCGGCACCCTGGGACATCCGTTCGACAGCAAGCAGGGTTGGGGCCGGATGGATCTCGAAGCGGTCATCGACCCGCCTCCGTTCAGCGTCCGTTACTTCGACGCTCCGCAGGTCTTCGACGACAGCGGCGAGGAGTGGACCCAGACTCTGTCGCCCCTGGACCCGGCTCAGCCCGTTCGCATCATGCTGGTGTGGACCGACGCGCCCGGTCACGGGCTCGGGGGCAGCACGCCGGCGTGGAACAACGACCTCGATCTCGTCGTGGACGCGCCCGGTGGGAGTTATCTCGGTAATAACTTCGGGGGCGACGGCTTCTCGACGACGGGTGGAACCGCCGATCTGATTAACAACACCGAGGGCGTCTTTCTGGGTCCGACCCCTCCGTCGGATTTCACCGTGCGCGTGCTCGCGAGCAACATCAACTCGGACGCGATCCCCGGCGTCGGTGACGCGACCGACCAGGATTTCGCCCTGGTCTGCTACAACTGCGCCGTCGAGCCCGGTTTCACCCTGATCGTCGACCAGCGGAGCCAAACATCGTGTGCTCCGGCCGATGCCTCGTGGGATCTGGAGGTCCGCGAGGTTCTGGGTTTCGCCGACCCGGTCACTCTGACCGCGAGCGGCGAGCCCGCGGGGACGACCGCGAGCTTTACGGTCAACCCGGTCATCCCGACCGGTCTCACCACGCTCACCGTGAGCAACACCGCGGGGGGCGCGGCCGGCGAGTATACGCTCGACATCGAGGCCGTCTCGGGCAGCATCTCCCGTTCGGCCACCGTGGATCTCCGGCTCGACACCGGATTGCCGTTGGCGGTCGGCGTCGTCTCGCCCGCCGACGGCGCGATCGACGTATCGACGACGCCCACGCTCGAGTGGACCGCGGCGGCGCAGACCCTGAACTATCTGGTCGAGATCGCGACGGACCCTGCCTTCTCGAACATCGTTTACAGCCGTACGGTCGTCGAGACGGCCCACGTGGTCGAGACCGCCCTCGATACGGTCACGACGCACTACTGGCGCGTGCGCGGCACCAACGCGTGCGGCGACGGCGCGTTCTCGATGTCTTCGTCGTTCACGACCCTGGACACGCCGCCGCTGCTGTTGGTGGACGATGACGACAACGGCCCCGACGTCCGGGGCTTTTACACTGACATCTTCGATGCGCTCGGCGTCCCCTACGATATCTGGGACACCGGAAACAGCGACAACGAGCCGTCGTCCGCCACGCTGTCGAACTACGAGATGGTCGTGTGGTTCACGGGGGACGAGTTCGGCGGGGTCGCGGGCCCCGGCGCCACCGGTGAGACGGACCTGGCGACGTGGCTCGACGGTCTGGGCTGCCTCCTGATCGCCAGCCAGGACTACCACTGGGACCGCAGCCTGACGGATTTCATGCAGTCGCACCTGGGAGTCGGCTCGGTCACCAACGACGTCAGCCAGACGACGGCGACCGGTGCGGGAGGTGTGTTCACCGGTCTCGGGCCCTACACGCTGAGCTACCCGTACACGAACTACAGCGACACGCTCGTGCCCGACGCGACCGCCGTGACCGTGTTCACCGGCAGTGCGGGAGACGCGGGCCTGGCGAAGGATACGGGGGTGTACCGGACGACGTTCTGGGGCTTCGGTCTCGAAACGATCCCCACCGAGATCGATCGCCAGGACACGATGGCCGTGTTCGTCCAGTGGTGTGACGCGCTCGCTCTCGAGGACGGCGATACCGACGGCACGACGAACGGCGACGACTGCTCGCCGGCGAACCCCGACGTATGGTCGGCCCCGTCACCGGCTCGCGATCTCTTCGTGACCACCTCGACCACGGACAACATCACGTGGAATCCGCCGGCGACCCCGGGCGCGCTCGTGGTCACCTTCGATCTTCTTCGAAGCACGTCCGCGGACTTCACCGGGGCCGCGTGCATCGAGTCGGGCGGAACGGACACGATCGCGACCGATGCGACCGACCCGTTGCCGGGAGAGATTCTGTACTACGTGATCCGCGTGACCAACGGCTGCGGGAGCACGCTGGGAACCGACACGACCGGCGAGCCGAGGCCGGCGACGGGGTGCCCGTAGGTCACTCGTCCGAGGGCGGCGGCTCCCGGGCGACCAGATCCGCGACGAGCTCGCGGACGGTCTCGTAGGTCGGCATCTCACGGAAGAACTGCATCCTCGAGTGGTGCTCCGCGGAATAGTGGTCGAGGTGATAGATCCTCTCGCCGTCGCCGATCTCTCCGGTCGCTCTCGCAATCTCGGTCGCGGCGTCGTAGCTCCCGAGCGAGTACCACGAGCTCTCCTTGCCGTCGTCGTCGAGAATCGAGAATCGTAGATAGACCCGCTTGATCCCCGCGGGCTCGAAGAACTCGAAGGCCATGACCCGCCGCTCGCCGATTCGAAACTGCTCGCGACAGAAAAGATCCTGGTCCGGGCGCAGCTCTTCCGGCAGGTCGGCGTACCACGTCAGCAGCGCCTCCCGCTCGGTGTCGCGCCATTCCGTATCGCCGAGCGCCTGGTACGCCTGGATCAACTTCGCTCGGGCCTGCCACTCTCCCGGCCGGACGCGACGGTAGTGCTTCCAGACGTAAAGGGCGTCGCGGTCCCGCGCGAGCTCGGCGTACCACAGACCGAGGTTCCAGAGCACGTCGGGATGGCCCGGCTCGTAGCTCTGGACCTTCTCCATGGTCGCGACGGCCTCCTCGACGCGACCCTCCGCGGCGAGGTCGACGGCTTCCTGAAAGAGCTCGTTGAGGTCCTCCGGGGCCGCCACGACCACGGAATGCGCCAGCATCAGCGCGAGCAGTACCGCGACGCGCGGTCTCAAGAGCCGGCCCCTCCGCCCGCGGCATGACCGCGGACCCGCTTGATCACGATCATGGTGCGGTCGTCGTCGGCCGGCGCACCCTGCGTGTAAACCTCGACCGCCTCGCGGATGGCGTCGAGGATCTCGGACGAGGTTGCCGCGCGCTTTTCACGAATGACCGCGAGCGTCCGGTCGGTGCCGAAATCCTCGCCGGCGGGTCCCTTCGCCTCGAAGATGCCGTCGGAGATCACCGCGAAGATGTCCCCTTCTTTCATGACCCAACGCTTGGGAGGCGGAACCCGGGCGTGGTCGAACAGCCCCAGCGGCTGCGAGTCGGCGTTGAGCACGTCGAAATCGTCCATTGCGGCGTCGTATCGCAAGATCGGCGCCTGTCCGGCGCTGACCGCCGACACCGATCCGTCGTCGCTGTTGACCTCACCCAGCCACGCCGTGATGAACCGGCCCGTGGGCAGATCCGCACAGAGCTGTTCGTTGATCTGCGAGGCGATCCCCGAGAGGTCCCTCGACATACGCACACCCATGCGGAGCATGGCGCGCACCTGCGTCACCGACAGTGCCGGTCCGATCCCATGACCGGTCGCGTCGGCCAGAAGTAGCACGGCGCGGCCGGCGTCCTGCTCCGTCAAGACGATCGTATCGCTGAGTGAAGCGCTCTGCATCCCGACCACGTCGTACGTGTCTCCCCCGGTTTCATCCGCGGGCTCGCTCCAGGCGGCGAGGTCGAAACCCGCGAGGGTCGGAAGACGCTCGGGAAAAGTGCTGTTCTGGATGCGTCGCGCGATCTGGAGGTCGCGCTCGATCTTGAGCAGCGTCTTGAGACCCGCACGCATCTTGTCATGGGCCTCGGCCAATCGACGCACCTCCTCGACCCGGGTCTCGATCGGCTCCCCCGCCTCGAGGTCCCCCTCCGCGATGCGACCGCTCTCCTGGACCAGGGCCTCGACCGGGCGGCTGTACCTCGAACCGAGATGGAACGCGCGCCACACCGCGAGACCGACGAACCCCAGGGTCATCAAACCGATCCACAGCCTTTGTTTCTGGAGGTCCCCGATCAGGTCCGCCTCGGCGACCAGAACACCGATCGTGAACGGGCGATCCGGTCCGAGATGGAAGGACTCGACCTGCCCCCACCAGGCCTGTCCCTCGGCCTCGAACCGCGTGGACTTTCCGCGCGCATCGCCGGCGAGCAACGACCTCGAGACCGCCATCGCGGCCTCGGACCCGAGCTCGTCCGGACGCTTGAGAATCGCGTTGAGAAATGCCGTCTCGTCCTCGAACTGCGGCGCCCGCGGCAGCCCGACCAGGCGATCGTCCTCCGTCAGGACGAAGACCGCTCCGGTCTCTCGGATCTCGATCGAAGTCGTGAATCGTGAGATGTCAATCAGCTTGACGTCGAGACCGATCACGTGGATACGGGCGTCGGGGGAACGCAGCGCGATTGAAGCCGTGATGCCCGGCTCCTTCGTGGTGAAGAAGGTGTAGGGCTCCGTCCATTGGACGGCGCCACGCTTCCACGAGGAACCGTTCCCTTCGCCAAGGCTTCCGATCGCGGCGGTGTACCACGGTCGCACTCGCGGATCGTACTCCGTCATCTCGTCCGAGAATGTCGCGGTAGCCGGATCATCGGTCCAATCGGTCCAACGCGCAAGATCGCCGCGTTCGTCCTTGTTGACGAGCCGGACGCGCCAGCGGTCGTCTTGCTGCATGAGCATGTGCTCGCGGCCTCGATCGTCGGCGAGCATCACCGACGTCACGGCCGGATACTCGATCAGGATGGAACGCAGCAACGTGGTCGTGGCGTCGGTTTCACCTTGTAGAACGCCGCTCTGAGTCCAGCCGCCCAGGATCTCGAGCTGCCGGGCAACCGGGTCGAAGAACCCGGCGAGCTGGGCTTCGGTTCGCTTGAGCGCCTGATCGATCAGCGACTGCGAGAACCCGCGGAGAGCGCGACGGCCACCAAAAAAGACGAGGATCAGGATCGATAGGCCGAGGAACACCACGACCGCGGTCAAATTGGCGATCAGGCTCCGCCGGATCGGCACCGTCCGGGCCAAGGTTCCTCCTCATCGAGACGTTCGGAGCGTCGATTGTATACAGTTTCGAGGGTCTTTCGATTGCTCGGGGGAGGGAAGAGATTACTTTCTCGTGGTCGCCGGGAACGGTGTCGACGAGGGCTCCTACGGGCGCAACTCGCAGGGCATCGAACGCCCCGTATCCGGCGCGGCCTGCCAGGACACGCAGAACATCGAGGACTGTGTCCCCTAGCCCGACCCCGAAGACGCGCTCGAGACATCGAGGAGCGCGTCAGCGAGCGGTGCCGTCATCCGACGGACCTTCCGCCGTCCGATATGCATGGGGGCGAAGGGTGTGAAAGGATCGGCGAGGCGACCGCGGCTGATCTCGAGGCTCAGGACCTGCCCCGGATAGGTCGAGGCATGCCGGTGTCCCGCGGTGCCGGGATGCAGATGATAGGTCTCGTTCTCGGCGACCTCGATGCCGGCTCTGCCGAAGCGATCCCGGATGGCGGCGGTCAGCCTCGGGGGCGCAAGACCGCTGCCGCCGGGGATGGCGGTGATGAGATCGACATCCGGGCGCTGCTTCCATCGCGCGTAGCGGTCCGGTTCGTAGGCCTCTCGAAGAACACGAACGATGTCGTCTCCGACCTCATCGATCTCGACCGATCGAGGCGCATAGGTGTGAAGCTGGAACGCGATCCCCCCCTGCCCGCAGACGACCTCGTACGCACGACTGGCGACGTCCTGGTAGGCACGGTGCAGACCGGCGAGAGTTCGAACGTCCTCGTCGCGGCGGATGTAGGACGGCACGGCGGCCGTGAGATTGACCGCGCGGAAAGCGTCTCCGGAGACTTCGACGTCGCGGTTGCAGTCGACAAACGTCCTCGGGACCAGTCCCCTGACGATCAACACGCTGACCGGGGCATGCGGCCGATCTCCGCGCCGAGTCGAGAGCTCCGGGTAGTCTTCGGGCCGTGCGACGCGGCGAGCGATTTCAAGAGCGCATTCCGCCGCTCCGACATCGGTGTTGACGAAGAAGAAACTCTCGAGATCCTCGGGGAGCTCCCCGACCAGACGAGAACGGGTCGCGTCGAAGTGGCGTCTCCGCGCCGCCCCATGCGGAACCTCGAGAAGGAGCGCGGGGGGGCGACGCGGATCGGCCGCCCTTCCGGTCACGACGCGAACGTCGCAAACATCCCTGACGGATTCGATCCCGACGGCGAAAGCTTGCGGCACGAAGTCCCTCGCCCGTCTCGACACGGGCCGGGGATTCTAGCGCACGAGATGTCGGTTTGGCCGCCTTGCCGCGTCGGGCGGGTTTTCGTGAAGCTCCTGGATCTTCGCGAAGGCTTCGGTTTCGATCTGCCGGACCCGCTCGCGTGACACACTCAGAATCTCGCCGATCTCGCGAAGGGTGTGGCTGGACTCGAACCCGATACCGTAGCGCAGCCGGATGACCTGCTTTTCCCTTGGTGACAGGCGCTCGAGCGCCTCCAGAAGGCGCTCGCGCCGTTCGCGGTCCAGCGTGTCCTCGAGGGGTGTCGGCGCGGAGGCGTCGGCCAAGAGTGTCAGCACTTGCGAGTCGTGAGCGCCCCCGGTGGGTGATTCGATGGATTTCGGCGCCTGCGACGCCACGAGCAGGTCACGGATCTTCTTGGCGGGCAGGTTCATCCGCTCGGCGATCTCCTCCGGGTTGGGCCGGCGGCCCGTTTCGCGCTCGAGCTCCTGCCTGACCTTCTTCATCGTGCGGAGCCTCTCGCGGGTGTACGCGGAGAACTTCACGAGATGGAAGCTCTCGGTCAGCGCACGGGTAATCGCCTGCCGGATCCACCAGAACGCGTAGGTCGCGAAACGGTGCCCTCGCTTCGGGTCGAAACGATCGACCGCCATCATGAGACCGACGTTCCCCTCTTGAATCAGGTCCATGAAGTGCGTCCCGAACAGGCCCAGCTGGCGCACGACGAACGGCACGAACCGGAGGTTGGCGTGGATCAGGGCATCCCGGGCCCGGTCGAGCTCGCGTTTGTGTCTTCGGATCGGGATTAGAGCCGCCTTGACGCTGCCGCCCCTGTTTGTGGCCGCGTACTCGCCGACGCGTTTGTAGACCGTCTCGATCTTCCCGAGAGGC
>JBFJTV010000026.1:0-12931 GCA_041625075.1 Candidatus Polarisedimenticolaceae bacterium
CAGGCGCTCGAAGCCCGCGCGAACGACCTCCTCGCGGATCAGGGTGAAGATCTCCTCGGCCCGCGGTTGCAGGATCTCGGCCATCACCTGCCGCGAGAGCAGACGAGGTTTGCGTCCACCCACCGTCGGCACCTCGACGGCCTCGTCTACCGCGACCATCGAGGACAGAACGCAGCCGTATTTCTTCTTGAGACGCTCCGAATCGGGGATTGGCGTCCTCAGCCCCACGGCAAGGTCGTTGGTGAAGTGCGCGCCTCCTACGGGGAGGATCGCCGTATGCCAGATCGAGCCACGCTCGAAGATCGCGAGATCGGTGGTTCCGCCGCCGATGTCGATCAGCGCGACTCCCAGCTCTTTCTCGTCGCGCGTGAGAACCGATTCGGCGATCGCGAGCTGCTCGAGCACGGTGTCCCGCACCTCGACCCCCGCCCGGTTGGCGCACGTGATCAGGTTCTGGATCGACGTCGACGCGGCAGTGACGATGTGCACGTTCGCCTCGAGACGCGACCCGGTCATCCCGACCGGGGAGGTGATCCCACCCTGATCGTCGAGGACGTACTCCTGCGGCAGGACGTGAAGGATCTCACGGTCGTCCGGGATGCTGACGGCGCGGGCGGCTTCCATGACACGCCGCAGATCGTCCCCGGCAACGGTGCGTTCCTTTCCCGAAACCGCGACCACCCCGCGGCTGTTGAACGAGCGGATGTGTCCGCCCGCAACACCGACGATCGCCGATTCGACGCTCACGCCGGCCATCAGCTCGGCTTGCTCGAGCGACGAGCGGATCGCGTCCACGGTGGCCTCGAGATTGACGACCACGCCCTTGCGCAACCCCTTCGACGGCGACTCGCCGAGACCCACCACGTGAACGGTGTTGTTCTCCTTGAGCTCGCCGACCACGCACGCGATCTTGCTCGTCCCGATGTCGAGTCCGACCACATAGTTCTGGTTCTTAGCCATCTCTCACCTGTCCCCATAGTGAAAAGCCGGTTTTCGGATCACCGGCATGACGGCAATGCGATCGCTCCATCGCAGATCCACATACTCGACCGAGCCGACGCGATCTTCGATCTCGTCGCGCAGCGCGAGATAGTGGGCGAGATTACGATCAACGCGCTCCGGATCGAGCAGGAGCCTCGGTTCCGACTCTTTCGTCATCACCGCGATGCGATCGACACGGGAGAGATCGATCTCCCGCACCGTTTGCGTCCATTTCGACGCGGAGCCGTGAAGCGCGGCGAGCGCCGTCACCCCGCGGCGAAGCACCGCGGCGCGCTCTTCCTCCGGAACGTGCTCCGACCCGGTCAGAATCGGCAGACGCCCCTGAAGGTCGGCGCTAGCGGGTCCAACGATACGGCCCGTCTTGTCCACGACCTGGAGGCTTTCGTCCACCCGGGTCAGCGCCACGGGCTCGCGCTCGTTCACCCTGACGTGAAGACCGTCTGGCAGAACTCGTCGTACGGCGCAGTCCGCGACCCACGGTTCCTCGCGGATGCGCTCGGCCAGCAGGTCGAGGTCGAGCTCGAGCAGGTTCACTTCCGCCATGTCCGCCAGCCGCGCGCGGATCGATTCGCGCGAGCCGCGGTGCACCCCTTCCATCGTGATCGCCTGAAGTGACAGTTCGGAGCTGGTCGTCAGCCGGCGCATCGCGTGGGTTCCGGAGAAGACCAGCATCGCCAGAACCGCACCGTTGAAAGCGAGAATGACCGACCACCGACCTAGCGTGCGAAGCCGTCGGGCCTTGCGCACGCCGCGGTTGGCCCGCCGCAGATAGCGCCGGTCGGGAGTCGGCGTTCGGCCGGTCGGTCCGAGAGCCATCAGCCGGTCCTCCGCTTCCCGCGACTCGGTTTGGCGGAAGCGCCTCTCCGCAGGAACGCCTCGCCCGTTTTCCACACATCCCCGGCGCCGAGCGTGATCACGACGTCACCCTCGCGCACGCATTCCTGCAGTCGTTTCGGGATTCTCTTCGCGTCCGGCTCGAACACCGCCGAGGGATGTCCGTGCCGTACGAGGGCGTCCACCACCAGAGATCCATCCACGCCCTCGATCGGCTTTTCGCCCGCGGCGTAGACGTCGGTCACGATGACGTGGTCCGCGAGGGAAAAGGCCTGCCCGAACTCCTCGAGCAGGAACTTCGTCCGGCTGTACCGGTGTGGCTGAAAGACGACGACGGTCCTCGCGCCGAGACCCTCGCGCACCGCCGACAGCGTCGCCGCGATCTCGGTGGGGTGATGCCCGTAGTCGTCCACCACCTTCGCGCCGAACGCCTCCCCGCGAAGCTGAAGTCTGCGGTCGGGGCCGCGGAACCGCGCAAGCGCGTCGGCCATCGTCTTGAAGGGCAGATCGAGCTCGAGGCCGACCGCGAGCGCCGCGAGGCTGTTGTAGACAGAGTGTCGACCGGGAACCTTGAGCCGGACCTCTCCGTGCTTTTCTCCGTCCCATACGGCGTTGTACGACGCCGCGAAGCCCGAGACCTCGACGTCGGTCGCCGAAACGTCGGCCTCGGTCGAGAGACCGTAGGTCAGGACCCTGCGATCCACGCGCGGTAGAATCGCGCGGACGTTCGGGTCGTCCAGACAGACGATCGCGGCCCCGTAGAACGGTACGCGGGAAAGAAAGTCGACAAAGGCGTCCTGGATCGCGCCGAGGTCGGCGTAGTGATCGAGATGCTCGCGATCGATGTTGGTCACGACGGCGATCGTGGGTGTCATCTTGATGAACGAGCCGTCCGATTCGTCCGCCTCGGCCACCATGATCTCGCCGTTGCCGAGCATGGCTCCCGAACGAAGCTTGGCGAACCGTCCCCCAATCACGACGGTCGGGTCCAGCCGGCCATGCCCGAGCACTTCGGCGACCATCCCGGTCGTGGAGGTCTTTCCGTGCGAACCGGCGATCGCAACCGAGAACTTCATCCGCATCAGCTCGGCGAGCATCTCGGCGCGAGGGATGACAGGGATGTGTTGCCGGCGTGCCTCGACGACCTCGGGGTTGTCTTCCTTGACGGCCGACGAGATGACGACGACGTCGGCATCGCCCACGTGGCCGGCCCGGTGGCCGCGATGCACCTCCGCACCGAGCTTCTTGAGCCGGCGCGTCGCCGGGTTGGACGACAGATCCGACCCGGAGATCGGGTAGCCGAGATTGACGAGAACTTCGGCGATACCGCTCATCCCCGAGCCGCCGATCCCGACGAAGTGCAGACGCCGCGTCTTATGAAACATCGGCGCCCCCTTCGTCTTCGAGAGCCGCGCCCGAGGCCACCGGGTAGCCGGCCATGACGGCGTCGGCGACATCGACGATCCGCGACGTCGCGTCGGGGATCGAGAGAGCGCGCGCCGCGTTGCCCATCGCTCGCAACCTCTCGCGGTCGGCGTCGAGGGCACGAACGTGGCGGGCGAGAGCGAGGCCGTCGAGAGCACGATCGAGCACGACAATCGCCGCGCCCCGTGCCTCGACGGCCTCGGCATTGAGCCGCTGGTGGTCGTCAGCGGCGTAGGGGTAGGGGACCAGAACCGCCGGACGGCCGGAGGCCGCCAGTTCGGCGATGGTCAGCGCCCCGGCGCGGCATACGACGAGGTCGGCCGCGGCAAGGCGGGCAGGCATGTCATGAAGGAAGACGTGGGCTTCCGACTGTTCGTCGGGATAGCCGGCATACGCCCGGGAGACCTCGGCGTACTCGTCTTCCCCCGTTTGGTGGACGATCCGTGGCGGAGGGTTCATCGCCGCGAGATCGGGAAGCGCTTCGATCATGGCGCGGTTGAGCGAGCTGGCGCCGCGGCTTCCGCCGAAGACGAGGATCGAGAGTCGGGCGCCGCCCGGGGCATCACCGATGGTGGCGACGTCGTCCCGCACCGGGTTCCCGGTCACGATGCCACGTCCGCCCAGGCGCTCGCGCGCCTCTTCCGAGGGGACGCACACCGCGTCCACCCGCGCCGCAAGAAGGCGGTTGGTCGCACCGGGGAAATGATTCTGTTCCAGCACCATCGTCTTGAATCCGCTCACGTTGGCCGCAAGGACGGCCGGCCCCGAGGCGTAACCGCCGACCCCGATCACCAGATCGGGGCTTTTGCGCGCCATCCACACCGTGCAGGCCAGCAACGCCCAGAACGCCGCGCCGGCCGCTCGGACCCGACCTGCGATGCTTGCGCCCTTCATCCCCGACAGCGGCAGGGTCCACAACGGGTAGCCCGCCTTCGGAACCAGCTTCGTCTCGATTCCCCGCTTCGCGCCGACAAAAGTGATCTCGGCACCGGGATGGCGACGCCTGATCTCGTCGGCGACCGCCAGCGCGGGAAAGAGGTGTCCGCCCGTCCCTCCACCGGAAATGAAGATCGTCTTCCTCTCCTCCTCCTTCATCGTCATCGAGAGTGCTGCGAGATGTTCAGCAGCACCCCCATCGCCGCTCCCGTCGCGAGCAACGACGAACCGCCGTAGCTGACCAGTGGAAGCGGCAAACCCTTGGTGGGCATGAGTCCGACACAGACCCCCATGTGAGTGAGCGCCTGCATCACGAGCAGAACCGTGATGCCGAACGCCACGTAGAAACCGAACCGATCCGGCGCGCGCAGCGCCGCACGAAGCCCTCGCCACAGCAGAAGCAGGAACGCGGCGAGCATCAGGCTCGTTCCGATCAGCCCGAGCTCTTCACCCATGACCGAGAAGATGAAATCGGTATGGGGCGCCGGGAGGTAGAGCGCCTCCTGGTGTCCCTGCCCGATCCCGACGCCGGTCAGACCGCCGCTCCCGAGCGCGATCAACGACTGCGTCAGCTGGAAGCCCGTGCCGTACGGATCGGCGCCCGGGTTCAGGAAGGCGCGCAAACGATCGAGGCGGAACGGCTCTGCCCAGATCGCGACGACGAGGCCGAAGCCGCCGAGCAACGCGGCGCCGGCGATGTACTTCCAGCTCAGCCCCGCGACGAAGATCATGAGAAAGGCCGTTGCCGCGAGCATCACCGCCGAGCCGAGGTCCGGCTCGATGGCGATCAGCACCGCCATGATCCCGACCGTCGCCAGCGCGGGGAAGGTCACGACCCAGGGATCGTTGACGCGGTCCTCCTTGCGCGACAGCAGGCTCGCCATGAACAGGATCGCTGCCAGCTTTGCAAACTCGGACGGCTGCAGGTTCATCGGCCCGAGAGGAATCCAGCGGTGCGCCCCGCCGGTGGCGGGCATCGCCAGTACGACGAGCAACGCCGCGAGCGTGCCGAGCACGACGGTGGTCACCAGCCGGCGGTCGGCCAGGCGGTTGTAAGGGACGTACAGCATCCCCACGAATGCCGCGACTCCGACGAGAACGTGGATGATGTGCCGGACCAGATAGTGGTACGGGTTGAGGTCCTGGCTCATCGCGACGTAGTACGACGCGGATCCGACCATGAGGATCCCGGCGGTGACCAGCACGCCCGCGGTGAAGAACAGCCAGCCGTCGAAGACCATGCGTCTAGGCACGACGCCCTCCGAGCTCGGCAACCGCGTCCCTGAAGTCGTCGCCTCGCTGCTCGAAATTGCGGTACTGATCGAACGAGGCGCACGCGGGAGAGAGCAGCACGACATCGCCCGGGCGCGCGTCGCGTGATCCAGCCCTGACGGCCTCGCGGACGGTCCCGCACTCGACCGTCTCGACGGTGTTCGCCAGCGCCGCGCGGATGGCTTCCGTCGCCTCCCCGACCAGCAACACACGCCGCGCGCGCTCGCGTACGTCGGCCGCGAGAGCGGACCAGTCGGCGCCCTTGTCACGTCCGCCGAGGATCACGTGAACCGTGTTCTCCGGGAACGATCGCAGGGCCCGGCGCGCGGAATCGATGTTGGTTGCCTTGGAGTCGTTGTAGAACGCCACCTCGTCAATCGTCGCGACATGCTCGAGACGGTGGGGGAGCGCGCGGTACGACGCGAGCCCCTCGGCGATGGTGGCCGCCGCACAACCGACAAGACGACATGCCAGCGCCGCCGCCAGCGCGTTCGCGACGTTGTGCTCTCCGGGCACGAGAAGCTCGCGGGTCTCGAGCAGCGCCTGATCGCCCGTCTCCGTGCGCAACGTCAGCACGCCCTCGTCGACGAACGCTCCGGCGTCCACGCGCTCGCGTATCGAGAAGCGGTAGGGCCGACCCCGCACGGAGTCGAGCAGCCGCACGCTTTCCGGGTCGTCGGCGTTGAGCACCGCGAAGCCGTTCTCGTCCTGTGACTCGAGCAGCCGCGCCTTTGCCGCGACGTACGCCTCGAAGCTGTCGTAGCGGTCGAGATGGTCGGGCGAGAGGTTGACCACGACGGCGCCGGCCGGCTTGAATGCATCGATCGTCTCGAGCTGGAACGACGACAGCTCGACGGCGTGAACGGCGTCGGGGCGGTCGTCGTCGAGCAGGTCGCTCAGCGGTGTTCCGAGGTTGCCCCCCGTCCCGCCCGCGATGCCGGCACCCCGCAGGATCGTTCCGATCATCGCGGTCACCGTGCTCTTGCCGTTCGATCCCGTGACGCCGACGATCCGCCCCCGGACGAAGCGACCCGCCAGCTCGACCTCGCCCCACACCGGGACACCGCGACGGCGCGCCTCGGCCACCAGCGGGACGCTCGTGGGCACTCCCGGGCTCAACACGACGAGGTCGGCCTCGGCGGCGAGATCGGCCGGGTGTCCGTCCAGACGAAGCGTGGCACCGAGCGCGCGCGCCTCGCGCGCGGCCTCGCCCAGATCGCCTTCGGTACGTTCGTCGGTGACCGTCACGATCGCCTTGCGTCGCGCCGCGAGCCGCGCGGCTGCAAGACCGCTACGACCGAGACCGACGACCACGATGCGCCGTCCCTCGAGCGCGGGCTCTCTTGCGGCGGGCGGCGTGTCCTTCACCATGCTCCTCATCGCAGCTTGAGCGTAGCCAGGGCCATCAGCGAGCTGATCAACGCGATGATCCAGAAGCGGATCACGATCTTGGTCTCGTCCCACCCCGAGAGCTCGAAGTGGTGGTGGATCGGCGACATCTTGAAGACGCGCTTGCCCCGCATCTTGAACGAGCCGACCTGGAGGATCACCGAGATGGCCTCGATGACGAACAGGCCGCCGACGAGAATCAGGAGGATCTCCTGCTTGATCAGGATGGCTGTCGTCCCGAGCGCGCCCCCCATGGCCATCGACCCGACGTCACCCATGAAGATCTCGGCCGGATGCGCGTTGAACCACAGGAAGCCGAGACTCGCGCCGACCATCGAGCCGCAGAAGATCGTCACTTCTCCGGCGCCCTTGACGTTGGCGATCCCGAGATAGTCGGAGACGATCGCGTTTCCCGCCGCGTAGGTCAGAACGCAGAACGTCGCCGACGCGATCAGCACCGAGCCGATTGCAAGTCCGTCGAGCCCGTCCGTGAGATTGACCGCGTTGGCCGCGCCCGCGAGCACGATGACCACGAACGGGACGTAGAACCAGCCCAGATCCGGAGAGATCGTCTTGAAGAACGGCAGGAACAACTCGGTCGAGAACTGCCCCCGCATCGACAGCCAGACCAGAAAGACTCCAAGCCCGGCGGCCACGACCACCTGTGCCGTGAACTTCGCCGCGGCGGTCAGACCGAGATTCCGGCGTCGCGTGATCTTGAGGTAGTCGTCCGCAAACCCGATCAGACCGAACAAACCGGTCGCGATCACAGCCGTCCACACGAACTCGTTGCTCAGATCGGCCCACAGCAGGGTCGGGAGCACGACCGCGGTGATGATCAGGATGCCGCCCATCGTCGGCGTGCCCTTCTTCGCGTGGTGCGAGGCGGGCCCCTCCTCGCGAATCTCCTGTCCGATCTGGATCGACTGCAGGTGCCGGATCAACCACGGACCGAGCAACAGCGAGACGAGCAGCGCGGTCAGGGTGGCCATCGCCGTCCGAAAGGTGATGTATCGGAAGACGTTGAACGCGCCGAACGACTCGTGCAGCGGGTAGAGCAGGTGGTAGAACATCAGTTGGCTCCCACCTGTGCCTCGAGCAAGGCGTTGACGACTCTCTCGAGCCCGACCCTTCGCGAGCCCTTGATCACGACCAGATCGCCGGGACGGACCAGCGCCGGCAGGATGTCCGCCGCGGTCGCCGCGTCCTTGGCCTGGCGTGTCTCGGGGACGCCGGCAACGCGAGCCGTCTCGAGCGCGAGCTTTGCCTTCGGTCCGACTCCGATCAGGATCTGGACCCCCGCGCGGGCGGCCTTTCGCCCGGCCTCGCGGTGGAAACCGGCTTCCCTTCGTCCGAGCTCGAGCATGTCGCCCATGACAAGGATCTTTCGACCCGTGGTCTCGCTGTGGCGCGTGGTTTCCAGTACCGCCGCGAGCGCCTCGGGACTGCTGTTGTAGCTGTCGTCCACGACCACGACGTCTCGTGCGAGGTGGTGGCGGCGACCGCGGCCGGGGCCCGGCTCGACCTTTTCCATTGCGCGCGCGGCTTTCTCGAGGTCTTCACCGGCGGCGACGACGGTCGCGAGTGCTGCGAGCGCGTTACGCGCGTTGTGCGCGCCGCCCAGGGCAAGCTCGACCCGATAGGTGTTGTCACCGTGCCGGAGCTTGAGTGCCGCGCCGGGAACGAAGCGATCCACGATCGATTCGATTCTGAGATCGCACGCGCCACTGCGCCCGAAGGTCACTCGCGATCCCGCGTGCCGCGCGGCCTGCACGCGAACTTGGGCGTCGTCCATGTTGACGACCGCGGTGCCGTCGTCGGGAAGCGCCGCGAACAGCTCGCCCTTGGCCGCAGCGATGTCGTCGATCGTCTCGAAGAACTCGAGATGCGCGGGGCAGACGTTGGTCACCAACCCGATCTCGGGACGGACCACAGCCGCCAGCGCGGCAATCTCGCCGGGTGCGCTCATCCCGAGCTCCATGACCGCGAACTCGGCGTCTTCCGGACAGGCGAGCAGCGTCAGCGGAACACCCAGATGGTTGTTGAGGCTGCGTTCGGTGCGATGGACCTTGTGCCCGGCGGAAAGACCCTCGGCGATCAGCTCTTTGGTCGTGGTCTTGCCCGTGCTCCCCGTGACGGCGATGAACCGGGCCTTGCATTTCTTCCGTGCCAGGGCGCCGCAGTCGAGCAGCGCCTTCTCGACGTCATCGACGAGGATCAAGATCTCCGGCGCCTTCCGATCGGCGGCGGGCTCGTTCTGCACCATCGCGGCCGCGGCTTTGACCCGGAGGGCGTCGGCGAGATAGTTGTGACCGTCGGTCCGGGCTCCCTTGAGGGCGAAGAACAGCGCGCCGGGACTGAGCGAGCGCGTGTCGATCGAGAACGAGTCGACCGTCTGGTCGTCCCGGCCGCGCAGGAGCTTCCCGGCCGAGGCCTTGACGATCTCGCTGACCCTAAGCGCCGGCACGGCAGCCCCCCTCCCACCCGGCGGCACACAACAGCTCGCGAGCGACCTCGCGGTCGTCAAACGACTCGACACGATCGCCGAACGCCTGGGTGGACTCATGGCCCTTGCCCGCGACGACGACGACGTCGTTTGCCTCGGCCGTACTCACGGCTCGACCAATGGCATCGCGACGGTCCGGGACAACGTGGTGCTCGGCATCCGAGAGTATGCCGCGTGCGATGTCGTCGAGGATCGATTGCGGATCTTCGTCTCGAGGATTGTCCGTGGTCAGGAAAACCACGTCGGCAAGCTCGGAGGCCACGCGGCCCATCGCGGGCCGTTTGCCGCGGTCGCGGTTGCCGCCGCATCCGAACACGACCAGCACGCGGCCGGGGGTCATCTCCCGCACCGCCTCCAGCAGACGCCGCAGCGCGTGCTCGGTGTGGGCGTAGTCCACCACGACGGCGAAGGGCTGACCCATCGCCACCATTTCCATTCGACCGGGTAGGGTGTGTAGGTTCTTCACCCCCTCGACCACCGCATCGCCGTCGAGTCCGATCGCGAGCGCACACGCGGCGGCGGCCGCGATGTTGTCGATGGCGAACGCCCCGACGAGCGGGCTATCGATCTCGAGCGGCCCCGCAGGGGTCTCGAGCGCGGCACGCGAGCCGTGGAGCGTGGAGCGCTCGCGGGTAATCCGGACCGTCGCGTCCTCGGCGCGGCCAAAGGTCATGACACGGGCCCGCGTCTCGCCCGCGAGAGCCCTCACTCGCGGATCGTCTGCGGCGAGCACGGCGGTGGCGTCTGGGTCGAGTCCTAGAATCAGCCGCGCCTTCGCGGCGAAGTAACGGTCCATCTCCCCGTGAAAGTCGAGATGGTCGCGGCTGAGGTTCAGGAACGCACTCGCGGCAAACTTCGCCCCCGCGACCCGACCCAGCTCGAGCGCGTGTGACGAAACCTCCATCGCCACCACCTCGACTCCGCGCTCGCGCATCGAGGCGAGGACCTCGAAGAGCTCGGGGGCCTCCGGCGTGGTGCGCTCGGCCGGCCACTCGCGGCCGCCGTAGGCATGGCCGATCGTCCCGCACCGACCGGCGCTCTTTCCCGCCGCCCCGGCCATCGCTTCGATCAGCCAGACGACCGAAGTCTTGCCGTTGGTTCCCGTCACACCCACCAGGGTCATTGCCTCGTCCGGTCTCCCATGCCATTCCCGTGCCGCTAGCCCCGTGGCGATGCGGGCGTCGGCGACACGCACCCACGCCACCGCCGGATCGAGATCCGCGGGGCGCTCGCTCTCCGCGAGGACCGCGACCGCTCCTCGAGCAACGGCCTGCGGGACGAAGGCGACACCGTCGACCTTGAACCCGGCGACCGCGCAGAAAAGATCCCCGCGGTCGATAATTCGCGAGTCCAACTGGATCCCCCGGATCTCCGGGTCACCCCCGGGCTCGCCGAGCGGCTGAAGGCCGGCACCCTTCAGGAGACGCGAGAGGCGCATCCCCCGCGGCGTCAACGGCCGACCCTCGATGCAATCGCGGCGGTACCCGCGGCGCCGCTGACACGCGACCGTGGTCCCGATGCCACCGCTCCGGCCCTGCCGGGGCTCGAAGGCATCCGGATGCCGAGCAGGGGAGCGTCGTCGGGGGGCACCCTCATGTAGGCCAGTGCCTCCGCCATGATCTGTCCGAAGACCGGTGCGGCAACCCCGCCGCCCGAGTGCACGTCGCCCCGGGGCTCGTCGAGAACGATCAGACCGGCCAGACGCGGAGAGCTGACCGGACCAAAGCCACCGAACGACGCGACGTAGTCCGTTTCCGAGTACGTGCCGTCGACGACCTTTTGCGCCGTCCCGGTCTTGCCTGCGATGCGGTAGCCGTAGACTCCCGCGCGCGTCCCGGTCCCGCGAATCACCACGCCTTCGAGCATTCCGGCGAGGGTCTGGGCCGTCCGCGCCGAGATGACGCGATGCGGCTCGGGCGCCGGCGCGATCTCCAGTCGCCCGTCGTCGTCACGCATCCCGAGCACGATTCTCGGGGGCACCCGGACCCCATCGTTGGCAACCGTCGCAACCGCGACCGCCATCTGCAGAGGGGTGACGGTGATCTCGTGACCAAAAGACAGCGAGCCCGCCGAGTACCTCGACCAGCGCGAGAGCTCCCACAGCGTCCCGCGCTGCTCGCCGGGTAGCTCGATGCCCGTCTGGGCCGAAAATCCGAAGTCGAGGATCGAATCGTGAAGGCGCTCCCGGCCCAGCGACTGCACGACGCTCACCATTCCCGCGTTGCTCGATTCCTCGATGATCTGCCGGAACGACAGCATGCCGTGGGGGCTGCTGTCGCGGACCCTGCGGCCCCCGAACCGCATCGAACCCTTTCCGCAGTCGAAACGTTGCTCGGGGTGCACGGTACGGTGCTCGAGAACGGCGGCAGCCGAGACGATCTTGAACGTCGAGCCGGGCTCGTAGACGTCGGTGAGCGCACGGTTCCTGCGACTCGCGACATCGGCCTTGCCGAAGTGGTTCGGATCGGCGGCGGGGTAGTTCGCCAGCGCCAGCACCTGGCCCGTCGCCGGGTCCATGAAGACGGCCGAGCCCCCGCTCGCACTTGTCTTCCTGACCGCCGCTTCGAGCTCGCGCTCGACGATGTGCTGCAGCACGAGATCGAGCGTCAACACCAGATCGCGGGGCTTACGCACCGGCGCGTTGACGAGCTGGAGGACCGCATCGCCGTGCCCGTCGCGCATCGCGAGGTAGGTCGCGGGGTCGCCGCGCAGGTCCTCGTCGTAGACCAGCTCGATACCCTCGATTCCGGTCTGATCGATGTCGGTGCAACCGATGACGTGCGCCCCCAGCGTGCCGTGGGGGTAGTAGCGCTTCCCCTCGGTCTGGAAGTTCAAGGCCTCACTCGGACCGAGCGGGAGACCAAGTCCGCGAATCGAGTTCGCGGCGCGGGTATCGAGGCGGCGCTCGATCCACACGAACGGGTCGTCCGATTCGAGTCTTTGCAGGATACGGCGGCGGGGCACACCGAGGACCGTCGACAAACGGGCTGCCGCTGTCCCGGGATCGTCGAGGCGGTGGGGGTGGGCGTAGAGCGACGAGGAATCGATGCTGACCGCAACCTCCCGACCGCGGCGGTCGACGATCGCCCCGCGGCGACCCCACACCAGCTCGGTGCGCTCGTGCTGCCCGCGCGCCCTGGCGAGGAAGTGCTCGGAGTCGTCGATCTGCAGCTTGTAGAGGCGGTAGCCGATTCCACCGGCAAGAACGCACAAGCCCACGGCGATCAGCGCCACGCGGAATTGGATGCTGCGTTCCATCGAGTCCGTTGTCTCCGCGCGCGCGTTCCGTGCGGGCCGCGCGCGTATCAGGGCAGGGTCGCGACCTCCACGACCCCGGGGCCGTCGCGACCCGCTTCCCGCTCCGTCAGCCCGACTTCCGCCGGGTGCACCACGACCACGTCCCGTGGCGTGGGGCGCACCAGCCCGAGGTCGCGCACCGCGATGGTCTCGACGCGAGCCGGAGCCTGAAGCCGCTGGCGCTCGATGAGCAAGCGCTGCTCCATCTCGCTGAGCCGGTCGTATTGCACCCGCAGCTCTTCGACCTTGTAGAGCGTGCGGACGTACTCC
>JBFJTV010000027.1:0-12886 GCA_041625075.1 Candidatus Polarisedimenticolaceae bacterium
CTGGCCGGGTGCGAGACCTTCGAGCCGGTAGTAGCCCGCGCCGTCGGTAAAGGCGCCGCCCAATGCCGGGATCATTCCCTGCGATGCCTCGACCTTGCGGACCGTGGCGCCGATCGCCGGGCGGCCGTCCGGTGCCATCACGCGCCCCTCGACGAACGCGCCGGCCTCGAGGGTGAGCACGATGTCCTCGACATCCTCGCCCTTGGGAACCTCGATCGCGTCGAGCTTGGCCTCCTGCCACCCGGCCGCCTGCGCCTTCAGGGAGATCTCGCCTGGTTGAACATCCTCGAAGACGAAGCGACCCTCGCTGTCGGCCTGCTCCTGCTCCATGCTCATCATCATCATGACCTGGCGGCCCATCTCGCGACGGATCGTGCGGTCGAGGGTCGCCTGCGCGCCCGGGATGCCGATCCCCTCCTCGTCCTGGACGTTGCCGGAGACGCGCGAGGCCGGCTCGAGGGTGATAGCGAGAGGCTCCCGGGTAGGGACGGAGACGGCCTTCTTGGTGTTGGAGACGAAGCTGGTGCGAGTCGCCTGGATGTCGACGGTCTCGCCCGTGGCGAGATCCTCGACCGTGAACCACCCGTCCGGGCCGGTGACGGCGTCGGGCTCGCCGGGTCCGCCGGCCCCGACCATCCACATTCCCCCACGGCCTTCGAGGATTCGCACACCCGCGCCTTCGATCGAGCCGCCGTCGGGGTCGATGACGCGGCCCTGCAAACGCTCGCCGGGCTCCATGTCGAACGTGCCGAGATCGGTGGGACCGTCGCTCTCGGCGACCTCGAGCCCCTGCGCGACACGCTTGGCGTAGCCCGACCGCCGGATGTCGAGATCGACGAGACCGGCGGCGAGACCGGAGATCTCGAAGCGTCCCTCGGGATCGGTCGTGCCCTTGAAGCTCGGCGGTTCGGCGCCGCCGCCCATCCGCATGACCATGCCGTGTCCGCGTTTGGGCGCCGGGCGCAGCGTCACGCGCGCGTCGGCCAGCGCGTTGCCGTCCGGATCGACGACACTCCCCGTTACCGTCTGGCCGACTTGAAGCTCGACGCGATGTCCCGACTGCGTCTCGTAGGGCCGCAGTCCCGTGATCTCCTTCGCCGCCGGGCCAAAGCCGTCGGCGTGGACCTTCATCTCGTAGTCCTTCTCGGGATCGACCGGCGAGAGGCGGAAGCGACCTCGCTCGGTCGATCGTGCGGTCGGCGCACCCTCGCCTCCGAAGTCGATCTCGATGCGGAACATCCCACCCGAGCGCTTGGCGTCGATGGAGATCTCGGCGTCGGGAACGGGCTTTCCGTTCGCGTCAACGACCACGCCCTCGATCGCGGCGGCGGGGTCGAGCGCGAGAACGGGGCCGCGGCGCGCGGTGTCGTCGAGCGCGAACTCGGTCGGGCGCGAGACAAGGTACCGCGGCGCCCGTGCCGTAAGGTACATGCGGTGATCGAGCGGGCCGAGAAGCGTGAACGCACCCGAGTCGTTCGTCACCGCGCCGGCCCACACCTGCACCTGATCCCAGACGAGAGCGCCGGCGACCGGGCGTCGCGTTCGAGCATCGATGACGCTGCCGCTGACCGTGCGAAGATCGGGAAGCGTGTAGGAGACGGGCGCGTCGGAAGTCGTTCCGGATCTCAGCAGCGTCTGCAGGCCCCTGCCGTCCTCGACGTCGAGCCGCAGGGCGAGATCCCCGCGATCCGGAAGGGGCGCCTGCAGCCGGCCGGCGCCGTCGGTGAAGCCGAGTGGGTGAAGATGATCGCCCACGCGGACCAGAACGTCGGCGACCGTCCCGCCCGAGGCCGAGCGGGCCTCGATCGTCTCCATCTTGGTGGGGGGGAGCTCGACGGTGACCGCCGTGCCGCGGGTGAACTTCTGCTCGACGATTCCCCGACCCGGCGCCGAGGCCGTGATGATCGTGGGCTCGCCCTCCCTACGGGAAAGGCGAACCGCGCCGTTTTCCCCGCTGAACCCGGATCGAGGGGCCACGCGCCACTCGCGTTGCTGAAAGCCTTCCCGCTCGAACAGGACGACGAGGCGTACGAGACCGCCCGGAAGCGGCGTCCCGTCGGGACCTTCCAGTCGAACGGTCAGACCGGTGTCGGGGACCAGCTTGGCGTTCGGCAGGTCGGGTGGCTCGAGAAGACCGAGCAGCTGCGTCTCGACCGGGACGTGGCCGGGGGCCTCGACGCGAACCACCCAGTGACCCGCGTGCGGAGCCTCGACGCGAAACCGACCGGCCGCGTCGGTGCGCGAGCGGGAAACCGGCTCCGGTCTCGTCTCGGCGAGGACCCAGGTCGCCGCCTCTACCGGACCGGGTGAGCTGGCCAGGGTGACCTCGGCCTCGGAGAGCGGCTGGCCGGTCGACCCGACAACGCGCCCGTCGATCGGAATCGTGGAGGGCCACGCGGCCGCGCCGGCCAGAGAGAACACCGCGATCGTGACGAGTCTCGAAACCTGTCGCATGATCGTCTCCCCTCAGACCCCCGACCCGAAAAGCAACCCCAATGCCACCAATTCCAAGGAAAACCGGGGTCAGGCACTTCAATGTTACGTTGCGTGGCGGAAACTTCCGGCAAGTCGTTGGCTGGTTTGAGCTTCCTGGTCTCTCAAACCCGTACCGAGCCGTTTCAAAGTACAGGATTAACGAACTACTTTAACTCCAGGGTGCAGAGGAACTTGGGGAATGTTGCGGATCGGAGAGTGACGCGATTGAAGTGCCTGACCCCATTTGGGGTGGGGGGACGCAAATGGGGTCAGGAGTAGTCGAGAAAGCGAGCACCGACGAGCGAGAACAGCACGCCGAACCCGGCGAGAACCGCCGAGGGGACGATGACGGCTTCGATGCCGTGGCCAAACGAGATGAGAGCGTGAAAGCCATCCATCGCCCAGGCGGTGGGGAAGACGTGGGCGACGTTCCACATCCACCGCGGCATGACCTCGGCTGGCCACCAGCATCCGCCGAGTCCGGCCATCACGAGCCCGACGATCCAACCGATCATCCCGGCCTGCTCGACCGTCTGCAGCACGGCCCCCATCAGTGTCGCGAGACCACCGACCGCCAGCGCGTAGGCCCCGACCAGCAAGACCAGCCCCGTGGGTGAGCTGCCGAAATGGATGCCAAAGACGAACCGTCCCACCGGCACCAGGATCGCCAGCTGGATGGCGGCGAGAAACAACCTCCCCAGCAGCTTCCCGAGGAAGATCTGACGACGCGTCACCGGGAGACTCGCCTGACGGCGCAGCATCCCCGACTTCTTCTCGACCGTGAGAAAGACGGCGCCGTAGATCAGCGTCATCATCAGGACGGTGAACGTCATCGTTCCGGGCACGCTCTGCGCGCGACCGCCCGGAACCTGCTGTCCGGTGCCGGCCGTCGAGACGGCGAGCTCGACGAGCGGCGGTCGTTCGGCCAGCTCGACGAACCGCTGCATGCGGTCGTCGGCGCCGTCGCCATTGTTCCCGGCCAGATCGATCTCGGTAAGCGTCGCCAGCGTCCGCACGATCGCACGCATGACGTGTGCCTGCGCCGCGATCCCGAAGGACTCGCTGGCGTCGGGCTCCGTTTCGATTCGGAGCGTCTGCTGCTCACCCGCCAACACTCCGTCGGTAAAGCCCTCGGGGATCACGAGCGTCCGGATCTTCTCGGTGGTATCGGGCTCCTCGGGCGCGACCTCCTCCAGGACGACCGTCTCGTCCTTCAATTGCTCGACAAACGACCGCGCCAGCCAGCCACCGTCTTGATCGACGACCGTGAGACTGATTCTGGGCGGCGCGTCGCTTCCACCGGGGATCTGGGCGAAGAACGCCATCAAGGCGACCGGCAGGATCAACAACCAGAAAAAGGACGGCTTGTCCCGGACCGTCAGACGGAGATCGTTGACTGCGAGGAGCAGGACGCGTTTCATATCGCGCCCCCCCGCCGGAGCTTTCGTCCTAGAAACCACGAGCCCAGGACCATCGAGATCGCGCCGGTCACCGCCATGACGCCGATCGCGGGAAGGATCTCCACGACTCCCGCGCCGTGCTCGAGCATCGCACGAAATCCCCGAGTACCCCAGTAGAACAGGGTGTACGGAGCGATCGCCTGGAGGGGACGCGCCATCGACTCCAGCGGGATGAACCCCCCGCCGACAAAGGCCATCAGCAGAAAGATGATGCTCGCGATCGTGCCGCCCTGACGCTCGGTTCGGGCCAGCCCGTAAACCGCGGACGCCACGCCCGTCACCGCAAAGACGAGCGCGAGCGACAGCAATGCGAACGCCAGGAGATCGACACCCTTCCGCGAAACGAACCAACAGATCGTCGCGAGGATCAACAAACTGACCAAACTGGCGAGCGCCGTGAACAGGGACTTGCCCAGAACGATCGTTCGCGCCGTGATGGGTCCCGAAAGCTGCCTGCGCAGCGTTCCGTCCTTCTCCTCCGTCACGATGTCACGCATCAGGTGGTCGCCGAGCATGAACAGCGCGAACACCGACACTCCCGGAAGTACTGTGGCGAAGATGATGGCGATGAGCGACTGTCCGTCATCCGGCTCCTCCTCACCGTTGTCGAGCGAGACGCTCTCCAGCGAGATCGCCGGCGGGAAGAGATACGTGCCGGCGCGGTTCATGGTCTGGTTGACGGCCACGGCGATCGATGCCACGGATGCGTCGGGAGTGAAGTCGGCGTCGGATTTGACCAGATCCATCACGTCGTCGAGCGGGCCCCGCAGAACACGGGACGCCGACGACAGCACGTCGGTCGCGATGATCGAGACCTGCTCGGCCACCTCGGGCATGATGCCCTGCGCGGGATTTCGGACGAGCTCGAGCGTAGCGCGCTCGCCCTCGATGAAGTCCACGGTGAAGTTCTCCGGAATGATCAGCAGCGCCGAGGCGTCGCCGTCCTCGATCCGTTCGCGTCCCTCGCTGCCCACGATCTCGACGTCGAAGTACTCGCCGAACTGCTCGGAGGCGACGGCCTGCGAGATCAGGCCGCCCAGCAGACCTCCGTCGTCGTCCTGGACCAGAAGATGGACCTTCGGAAAGCCGCCGCCCCCGGTCCCAAAGGTCAGGGCGATCATCGCCGAGAAAATCAAGGGGAAGGCGAGGAGAATCAAAACCGCCATCGGGCGGCGCACCCTCCGCCGGAAGTCCTTCCAGACCATCGCCCATACGGCTCGCATCAGTCGCGCAGCTCCCGGCCCGTCAGCTTGAGAAAGAGACCGTTCAGGCTCGGGGGCTGGATCGAGACCCCGTCCAGCGGAAGACCGCCGCCGAAGAGCTTGGAAAGAAGACCGGCAGAGCTCCCGTCCGACCCGCTCACGGCGAGAACCACCCGGCCCGGCTCCCCGCTCAGGACGCTTACGCCGGGGACGCTTTCGACCAACGCTCTGGCGGCCTCGACCTCGAACGATCCTCGAACCGTGACCACCTCATTCTCGCCCACCATCCGCTTGAGATCTTCGAGCGTGCCCTCCGCCAGGATCTTGCCATGGTCCATGATGCCGATGCGGTCGCACAGGGTCTCGGCTTCCTCGAGATAGTGCGTCGTATAGAGGACGGTTGTCCCCTTGCGCGCGACGTCGCGGACCACGTCGAGGATCCTGGCCCGCGCCTGCGGGTCGATCCCGACCGTGGGCTCGTCGAGCAACACCACGCTCGGGCGATGCACGAGACCGAGGCTGAGATTCAGCCGGCGCTTCATCCCACCGGAAAAGCGCTTGACGGGCTCGTCGGCCCGGCTCGAGAGGTCGACGAGCTCGATCGCCGCCTTGACGGCCTCGTCGCGTTCGGCACCCGCGAGGTCGTACAGGCTCGCCCAGAACCGGAGGTTCTCCCGCGCGGTCAACTCCTCGTAGAGCGCCGTCTCTTGCGGGACGACGCCGAGACGTGACTTGACACTGATGGGATCCGCGGCGAGGTCGACGTCGTCGAAAGCGATCTCACCCTCGTCGGGAGCCAACAAACCGGACAGCATCGAGAGCGTTGTGGTCTTCCCGGCGCCGTTGGGTCCGAGCAGTCCGTAGATCTCGCCCTTGTTGACCTCGAACGAGACGCGATCGACCGCCTGGATCTCCCCAAATCGTTTGGACAGGTTTTGCACCTGGATCATACGTGTCTCCGCGGGAGCGCCCCGTGTGCACCGGGAATCCTACCGGTGAAGCTCCGCTGCTCGGGAGTCTAGCGGATGGACGGCCGGAATGGGATGATGGAGGGCCCGGACGCTACTATAATTGGCGGTCGATTCGAGGTTCTTTTCTTGCGGCGCTCTTTCTCCCCCGAGTTTTGGGTACTCGTCGTGCTGCTGTGCGGCATGTCGGCGGGTATGACGTTCGCCGCGCGAGCCGAGCGGCTCGAGCTCCGCCAGCAGAGCGTCGATCTTCCGGGAGCGCCGGCCACGGTCGTTCCCGCGGATCTCAACGGGGACGGCCGGCGGGATCTCGTCATCGTCGTCGTCTACCGCGAGTGGGGCGAGATCGGGGAGGATCGCTTCGAGGACATGATGGAGATCGTCGAGGTCGTGCCCGCACTGTTCGACCGTCGCGAGATCATCGCGTACCTCGCCGATTCCGACGGCAATCTTCGTTCCGCGGGTCCGCCGCTCCCGATCGATCGCTCGGTGCTGTCGGTGGAGGAGGGCCCGCCAGGGCTTCCGGTCATTGCACTGACGGACGAGGGAGTCGTTAGCGTCTCCCTGAACCAGGGTGAAGGCCCGGCGTTGACCATGACCCCCGTGCTCGAAGCACGTCCGGTGATCGCCGCGAGCGAGACCTTTCTTCCGAAGATGACCGTCGTTCAGGAGATCGACGGCGACGATGTCGCCGATCTGCTCTTTCCCGCCCCCGAGGGTCTCGTGATTCACCGGGGCACCGGAGACGGCATCGCCCAGGAGATCGCGTCGCGAGTAACGCTACCCGGTCACCACAGTTTCTGGGGGCGCACAGGCTCGGTGTTCTACCCGATTCCGATGATCCACGACGTCAACGTCGACGGTTTGCCCGATCTGGTCATTCAGGAGTCGGGCGACCGCCGGCTTCACGCTCTGGTCGGGACGGGGGGCGGAAGCTTTTCGGCGCCCACGGAGATTCCGGTTCCGGAACCGGACGACGACGACGAGAGAACCAAGGACGCCGACTTCGCGCACTTTGGCGATGTGGACGGGAAGGGGGGCGTAGAGATCGTCACGCTTGCCGAGATCGACACCGGGAAAAGCGACCTCAAGCAAGCCAAGAAACCGCACTACTTCTATCGCTTCTACCACGTCAGCAAGGATCTCGAGGTGGATCCATCACCCTATCAAACGCTCGAGGTGGTGGGCCATCCGTTTGGTGCCGGCGACTGGCCCGAGATCACCGAGGCGGTCTTTCGCGATCTGGACAGCGACGGCCGCCAGGATCTGGTGACCGTGACCCTGAACTTCTCGGTGCTCCAGGTCGTGCGCGTGCTCGCGACCAAGAAGATCGGAGTCGGCGTCGATTTCCACATCTACCACCAGCGGGAGGACGGGACGTTCAAGGAAGTCCCGGGCATCGATCTCCACGAAAAGCTCAAGATCGATCTCAACGACTTCAAGTTGAATCGCTTTGCGCAGTTCGCCGGTGACTTTGACGGTGACGGCTTGTGGGACTTTGTCAGGATGGGCGGTAGCCGGACCTTCACGATCCACCGCGGCGATCCGGGTTGCCGCTATTCGAAGAAGCCCGATCTGACCATCGAGCTCGAGGAAGAACCGCTCGACCTCGCGTTCGTCCAGGTTCGCGATCTCGACGGTGACGAGCGGGCCGATCTGATGATCAGTTACCCCATCCCGCCCGACGAAAAGGAGCTGGTCGCTCCCGTCCGTCTCGAGCTCTACCTCAGCGGAGCGACAGAATGATGCGACGGGCGTTTGTTCTTGTTGCCGTCCTGGTCGCGTTCTCGGTCGCGTATCCGTCGGACCTTCCGCGGGTCGAGATCCAACGCCACGATGAAGGGACCATCTCGCAGGTGCGGCTGCCGGGGAATCTGGTGGGCAGGGCGATGCCTCGCGACCGCGAAGGCAAACGCGATCTGCTCCTGCTGGTCGGTTCGACCAAGAAAACGGAGGAGATCGATCCCGAGCAGCCCGAGGTGGTGCGCGACGAGGACATCCCCAGCGAAGAACCGGCGTCCGACCGGAAGCTCTACCGCGTCGACTGGTCGCGCGAGGCGCCCATCGAGCTGCTGGACGTCGACATCGTTGCGCGCGCGTCGGATCTCACCGAGCTCGATCTCGACGGCGACGGGATTGACGAGATTCTCATCGCCGGGCCGGGCGGCGTCTACCTGCTGGCGCGGCAGGAAGACGGGAGTTTCGCGATCGGGTTGGAGCCGCTCGTCCCGGGTCCGGAATCGGGGGCCCCGGGAACCGCCTCGCTGTCGGTCGCGAAAAGTGCCGGGCGTCTCTGCCTCGCGGGTGCGGGGGCGCTGCGTTGCTACGGGTATCTCGAAGACGGACGAGGCTACGGACTGACCAACGAGATCCGGCTCCCGGTCAATGCGACACTGCGGCGCACCTCGCTGTCCGTCCGCAGCCCGTCAGTGCAGGTGGCGAACCCGAACGGCGACGGGCCCCCGATCTTTTTCACGGGTCCGGAGGCGTTCGGAGTCAAACGTCTACGCACCTTCCGGATCGAGCTCGAGGATTCCCCGGAAAACAACGAGGTCGAGCGATGGTGTAGCTTCCCGGAAACCGAAGAAATGCTCGATCACGCCTTCCGATCGTTCGACGGCCAACCGGCGCTCGTCGTCGGGACGCGCCGCGCCGACAAGCTCGCGTTTTTCGGGGAGAAGTTCATCCGGGTTTACTTTCCCGAGCCCGACCGCACGCGCCGGGGCCGCCCCCCGGCCTTTGCGGTCCAGAGTCGCATGAATCTGTGGCAGCCCGCGCAGTTCATGTCGCTCGACGTCACCGCCGACGGCCGGGACGACCTGGTGGTCGGGTACTGGAAGGGTCTCAAGGACGACCGCGTCGTTCTCGACGTCTACGCGAGAACACCAGAAGGCGGCTTTTCACCCAAGGTGCGCTCGACGGGATTCGATGTCGAGAAGGGCGATCGCTCGTTTATCGGTTACGGTCACGACCTGACCGGTGACGGGCTGTACGAGCTCGTGGTGGTCTCCGATTCGCGGATCTTCGTCCATCGCGGCCAGCCGAGCCGCGCAGGAGATAACGTCGTCGAGCGCGAGCCGTTCTTCGCACCCGAGGTCGAGCGCGCGAATCGGGGCGAGGTCAAGATCTACGTCGGCACACCGGGGTCCGGCGAGTTCTCGATCCGCATTCTCCACCGGCCCCGTTTCTCGGATCTCGACGGCGACGGCACCGACGAGGTCATCTTTGTCGGCGGCAAGAAGCACGGCGACTTCATCGTCACCATCCTCGACCTGTAATGGGTCCCTATTTCAGGAGGCGGTTGAGGTTGTTGGGCAGGGCGAAGGCGGCACGGTGGATCTCGCTGTTGTAGTACCGCGTCGAGGTCTCGATGCGGGCGATACGGTCGTCGATGATCGCCATCGGGTCGACGGTGCGTGTCGCGAAGGTCCACGTCCACATCCCCGCCGCATAGATCGGCGCCGAGCCTAGATAGGGAAGCGCGGTGCCGAACACACCGCGGAGCGTCTTGACGACCGCGGCGAAGACGTCTTCGAACAGCACCGGCGATTCGCTCTGTAGAGCAAACACACCCTCGGGGGCCAGCACGCGCTCGCAGTCCCGATAGAACGCCTCGCCGAACAGACCCTCGGCCGGTCCGACGGGGTCGCTGCCGTCGAGGAGGATGACATCGAACGAGGCGTCCTCGGCCCGGTTGACGAACTTCACCCCGTCGTCGAAGACGAGTTCGAGACGCGAATCGTCCCAGGCGCTCCCGATGGACGAGAGATGTTCACGGCACGCCTCGACCACCATGCGGTCGAACTCGACCAGGACGACCTTCTCGACCTCCGGATGCCGGCACACCTCCCGAACGGTGCCGCCGTCGCCACCGCCGATTACCAGGACCCGCTTGATGCTCGGCGCCGTGGTCAGCGCCGGATGAACCAGCATTTCGTGGTAGTAAAACTCGTCGCCTTCGCTCGTCATGAGAACGCCGTCGAGCGCGAGCGTACGGCCAAACTGCTCGGTTTCGAAGATCTCGATTTTCTGGAACGGGCTATTCGCGGAGTACAGAAACTCCCGGACCTTGAGACCGAAACGCACGCGGTCCTTGAAGTCTTCTTCGTACCACCGATTCATGGGACGGTCCGGCGGGGTGTCCTAGACGGTACTCGGTATGGGTTGCCTGGGTTCGAGACGGGAGCCGGGTGTGGTACCGGTCTGCTCGTGCGTATGTCGCGCGATGCTGATCGAAGGTCCCGGTGGGTTCTGCCCGCGGTCGATCGCCATGACTTCCGAAGCCGAGGCCCCGAGCCCCTCGCGGAGGATTTGATGGGCTTCCTCGGGAACGCAGTCGCCACAGGTGTAGAAATCGACCGCCGCGTATCCGTACTCCGGCCACGTGTGGATCGAGAAATGAGATTCCTCGAGAACGACAACGCCGCTGACACCCTGGGGTGCGAAGCGTCGGAACATGGCGCCGAGAGTCGTGGCCCGCGCCGCCACGACGCCACGTTTCATGAGCGCCTCGAGGCGTCCCGGGTCATTGAGAATGCCCGCGTCGCAGCCGCAGTATTCGACGAGAAGGTGTCTTCCGGTCGTGTTCACGCTTTCACCTCCTTTCTGTGTTCACCACTCCTTGCCGGGGAGGGATACCGGTGCAGCATAGCCATATTCAGAATCTTTTCAAGAAGTTTTGGGACGCTCGATGGCGGAGTTTAGGCCACCGATGCGGGTTTGCGTGATCACGGCGATGCGGGATGCCCGAGCGCCCGCGGATTCGGAACCGGTCGACGATTGTGGCGGTGGATCAGGTGGCTAATGACTCGCGATGAGCGTAGGGCTCGCGACCCGGTAGTCGGCCTCTCTCCAGGTGATCACGAACAGGGGCTCGTACATCGCGGCTCCGCTCTCGACGATACGGAACTTCTCGACCCGGTTGCTTGCCGAACCCAGAAAGAGCCTGGCCAGGTCGTCGAGCGTGGGTGGCAGGTAGTTCATCAGTAGACCGTTGCGCGCCGTGGCCGGAACGATCCGATAGGCTTCGTTGCGGCCGTCGGCGTAGACGATCTCGACGCTGACCGGCGCGACACGAAAGACCGTCGCGCTCACCCGCCCGCGGGTCGACAGCTGCAAATCCAGCTCGACGAACAACAGACGGTCGGATCGTGGCACGTCGATCCACTCTCCGATATCCGCCGACTCGGACAACGTCGGCGCAAGGGTGTCGGCGAACCGCGGCCCGACGTGACGCAACAGCAAGCGTGCCGGCTCGACCTCGCTCTCCATAAGTGCGTAGTTTTGCAGCAACTCGCGCACGGTCGCGGGAGCATCGAGCAACGGGTGGCGCCCGTCGATGGTCTTGTACTCGGCGATGACGAAGGCCGGGGCACCGATCTCGCCGTACTGTTCGGCACTTTTGTGATCGAGCGCGGCGGTGTAGGCAATGTGACTCTGCAAGACCGGGTTGGGGTCCCACGACAGCTCGTTGGCCGGGGCATAGGAGATCTCCCCCGGGAACGCGTCGATCGCTCCACCGTGTCGGCGGATTCCGGTGACCCAGTCCTCGGGAAGACGCATCGCCGCGAGGTTCGACGTGCTCCGTTGCCGGAGGTCCTCACGCGTGGTTTCGATCATCGCGAGGGCCCGGAGATGGGCCGCACCCCGAAGCCCCAGAGCCGTTCGAGCCGTCTCCGCCGGATGAAAGATCCCGACGGCAGTGTACGAGCTGATCGCGACGAAGACGGAGACCACAGCGCCACCCACCAGGATGCGCGATGACCTCGGCTCGCGGGCGACGAGAATGAAAACCGCTAGCACCGCGATCACGAAGGGAAAGAAGTTGACGATGCGATCGTCCTGGCGCACGAGACCGTCCCGGAACGACAGCAACAGGGCGATGGCGAGCAGCACACCCGCCTGCAGGACGGCGTGCTCGCGTCTCCTCAGAAGAAAGGCCGAGCCGAGGACGACGACCGTAGCGACGATCCCGCACACCAGGACCGAGCGGTGCGCCGACAGGCTCATCGCCGAACCGAAGCCCGAGATCACCTCGAACGAGTTCGCGATCCACGCGTAGAAGCCTGCCCGCGAGTCAAAGAGCAGTCCGGACAGCACGAAGACCGTCAGGAGGTAGACCGCACCGGAGGCGAGCGCGGCACGTCGCCCGCGTTCGTCGGGGCGTGTCCACAGGGCGAGCGCACCCGTCATCACGATCGACAGCGCGGCGATTCCGAGGGTGAGCTTCATGAAGAGACCCACCGCGGCCAGGATCCCGGCGATGACCGCAGGAACGTCGGGAAGACGCGCGGCGCGGATGGCCGCCGTCGCGAGCAGCGCCAGAACGACCAGCAGGTGGTAGGCGTAGGGCAGACCGAGCGCGGCCGCACCCACGTAGACGATCGAGAACGCGACCACCCGGAGGGCGTCGGGTGTTCTCCGCGCGGCGTCGAGCACACACGCCGCGAAGAGCAGGTGCACGGCGAGCCACAGGGTGATGGCCCGGGTCAGATTGTTACCGAGATCGAGCGGGACGAGAAGGTAACCCAGTGGTCCGAGCTCGAGGCCGCCGTCAGGGCCGAGAGGATGATCGGATCGAGCGAGCTCGTTGATCGCGTAACGGTACGAATGGTCTAGCCCGGTCCCGATCGGTTGGTAGTCACCGGGGAAAGTGGCCAGAAGCAGGAACGCAACCGCGGCGCACTTGACCACCGCCGTCACGATCTCGCGTCTGCCGACGTCGTCGTTCAAGACTCGGGCTCCTGATCGGGAACTTAGGCCCGGATCCGGACCGCGGCAA